>DAIDIS010000233.1 GCA_027451785.1 Acidimicrobiales bacterium | reverse complement strand
CGTCGAACGATTCGGCCCAGAGGTCCTTGGGGCGGACGGTACGCTCGATCGCCAGAAGGTGGCGGACATCGTCTTTGCGGACCCTGACGCGCTTACCGACCTAAACGCGATTACTCACCCTGCCGTTTACGCCGAAATGTGTTCACAGCTTGAGTCTGCGTGCAAACAAGACCCCCATGCCGTTGTGGTACTTGACATTCCGCTCCTTTCCGAGCGGACTCGGGAGTTACTTGGATTGAATGGCGTGGTCGTCGTAGAGACTCACCGTGAGACGGCCATATCGCGCCTGGTGACTCATAGGAAAATGAATGTTCTGGATGCCCGGTCCCGAATCGCGTCACAGATGCCGCGGGAACATAGATTGAAGTTGGCGGATATCGTGGTCAGCAACAGTGAAGGTATGCCCGAATTAGAGGAAGAGGCCGATAGGGTTTGGTTCTGGATCGCAAATGTCGTAGAAAACGGCTCGGATGCCGACGCCGTCGGCTCCTAGCGCGTTGATTAACTAAGGATGCCGCCGTTCAAGGTAGTCTCCAGCTTCGAGCCCGCTGGAGACCAACCAAAGGCAATAGAGAAGCTTTCCGAAGGGCTCTCTCGTGGGGACAGATTCCAGACGCTCTTGGGTATAACGGGGAGCGGTAAGAGTGCCACGATCGCATGGACGATCGAAAAGGCCCAGAAGCCGACTCTGGTGATCGCGCCAAACAAGGCTCTTGCCGCTCAGCTTGCCAGTGAGTTCGCTGAGTTCTTTCCGGACAACAGGGTCGAGTATTTCGTTTCCTATTACGACTATTACCAGCCCGAAGCGTATATGCCTTCCAGCGACACATACATCGAGAAAGATTCCTCGATCAACGATGACGTGGATCGCCTGAGGCACTCGACAACTTCGAGCTTGCTCCTGCATCGTGACGTCATTGTGGTTGCTTCGGTCTCGTGTATCTATGGCCTTGGCTCGCCCACCGAGTACAAGCAGGCGATGACCGTGCTCAAGAAAGGGGAGGAATGCGACCAGAGGGCATTCCTGTCCCGGCTAGTCGAGATGCACTACGAACGTAACGACGTTTCTTTGGCGCGCGGCAGGTTTTCGGTCAGGGGCGACACCGTTGATGTACTGCCGGCTTACGAACAGACGGTGCTTCGTGTGGAGTTCTTCGGGGACACGGTCGAAAGAATTTCACGCTTTGATCCAATGACCAAGGACCGGTTGGCCGATCTGGACGAGTTCGTGGTGTTCCCAGCCACTCACTACGTAGCCGGTACCGAGCTAATGAGGCATGCCATCGGTTCGATCGAGTCTGAGCTCGACGCTCGCCTTGCCGAGCTGAACAGCCAAGGCAAATTGCTGGAAGCGCAGCGCTTGGGGATGAGGACGCGCTACGACATTGAGATGATGACAGAGATCGGCTATTGCAATGGCATCGAGAACTACTCCAGGCATATAGACGGCAGGTCTCCCGGGCAACCGCCGTATACCCTTATCGACTTCTTTCCTGAAGACTTTCTCTTGGTCATTGACGAGAGCCACGTATCGGTCCCTCAGTTGAGAGGACAGTACTTCGGCGACAGGTCGCGCAAGGAGACCCTGGTCGAGCACGGGTTCAGGCTTCCTTCCGCCCTCGACAACCGGCCGCTCACCTTCGAGGAGTTTTACGAAAAGATAGGCCAGTGCATATTTATGTCGGCCACTCCCTCAGACTTCGAAATTGAGAAGTCGTCACAGGTAGTGGAACAGGTTGTTCGCCCTACCGGGCTGATGGATCCCGACATCTCGGTCAGACCCACTACCGGTCAGATCGACGACTTGATGGCCGAGATCAATCGTGTCACCGAGTCCGGATCCAGGGTGCTCGTGACAACCCTCACCAAGAAGATGGCCGAAGATCTAACGGAGTATCTGGCAGATCACGGTGTCAGGGTCCGGTACCTGCATTCGGATATAGATACCCTCCAGCGGATTGCCATCTTGAGGGATCTCAGACTAGGGGAGTACGACGTTCTGGTCGGGATCAACCTTCTAAGGGAGGGGCTTGATCTGCCGGAAGTTTCACTTGTTGCGATCCTGGATGCCGACAAGGAAGGCTTCTTGAGGAGCGAAACCTCGTTGATACAGACGATCGGCCGGGCAGCTAGGAATGTTCAGGGATCAGTGATCATGTATGCCGACACGGTAACGGACTCGATGCGGAGGGCGATCAGCGAGACGAACCGGCGTCGGCTTCGGCAGGCCGAGTACAACAAAGAGCACGGCATAGATCCCAGGTCGGTGGAAAAGGCGGTTAGGGACATACTCTCTCATTTGGAGGAAGCCGGAGTGGCCCCCAACCCCGATCGGGCCAAAGTGGTAGGAGGAGGAGCCGATGCACATCGAGGTCGGACTGCCCGTTTTGGATCTGGGTCTTCTCGAGGCCGGAACAAGGATGGGCGACCCTCCAACATCATTGCGGAATCCAAGGCCAGTTCCAACTCGAAGGTGGGAACCGGATCGGAACGCTCCATCCCACTGCATGGCGAAGAGCTTGCCGGACTGATTATTCGCCTCGAAGAGGAGATGCATGAAGCAGCGGGGAACTTGGAGTTTGAGTATGCCGCTAGGTTGCGCGACGAGATTGCTGAACTGAAGCGCGAGGCGAAGTTGGCTTAACCGCGAATCCGCGAATCCAAGTAGGATCGTAAAGCTGCGAGTTCCGTAGCAGCTCCGACCCGTTCGGTCATCCAGAGACGAGCAAGCATTGCCGAAGAACTTCGTTCAGGAGCGCGAGTACGATCTCGTCTACTTCTATCTACGTGATATTCGCCGCCACGGTCTTCTCACGAAACAAGACGAGTCTCGTCTCGCCCAAGCATCCGAGGCAGGTCGTCAAGCTCGAACCGAGTTGGATACGGAGGCGAATATCAGCCCTTCCCGTGTCCGCGCTCTTCGTAGGTTGGTTCGGTCGGGTGACGAGGCCGTTGAGATGTTTGTTAACAGTAACCTGCGCTTGGTGGTTGCGATAGATAAGAAGTACCAGAATTCAAGCTTGCCGTTGCTGGATCTGATCCAAGATGGAAATCTCGGGCTCATCAATGCCGTCGAAAAATTCGACTGGCGAAAGGGATTCAGATTTTCGACCTATGCCACCTGGTGGATTCGACAGTCGATTTCCAAAGGTATCGCGAATGGGAGCCGAACTATACGCCTTCCCGTGCACGCCGGCGAACTGCTCAAGCAAATTTCCGGTGCCCGGACCCGGCTGGAGGCGCAGTTGGGTAGGCCACCTGCTGCGTCGGAGCTGGCGAAGGATCTCGACTCAAGCTTGGACCACATACACCAAGTACTTCGCTACTCCGTTGCGCCGCTTTCGCTTTCGGAGCCACTGCGTCATGAATCCGAGGGAGTTCTTGGCGATCTAGTGGAAGATACCCGTGCAATTTCGCCATCAGAGGCGGCAGTGGCTGCCGCACTGCCCGGAGAGGTCGAAAGAATGCTGGCGAGCATTAATGAACGCGAGCGGGATATCTTGCGAATGAGGTTCGGTCTTGATCGGGAGAGGCCACTCACCCTAGAAGAGGTCGGCATCCGATATGGGCTTACGCGTGAACGGATACGCCAAATCGAGTCAAGGGCGTTGTCGAAGCTTCGTCACCCTTCCAGTGTTTAACGAGGCGAGATGATGCTTCTTGCTGCGGTCGTATCGTCTGATCACTGCGCCCGAATGTCGAAACCCAGTCCAAACCGAGCTGAGTGAGCCTACAGCTGATAAAATATAAGGAGCGTCGACAATTCGTCGGTGCGGCCTAATTGAATGCTCCTGAATCGAGCTGATTCATTCGGAGTATTCATGTCCGAGATATTGGCGGACATAGGCCTTCGCATTTTGTGGCCCGGGTTGCGTCTGGGCTTGTTTCCGAGGTAGTCGCGGCCCGGGTTCGAATGTAAGCGACCCGGAGGTACATCTAATGGCCAGCTCAGCCGGTAAACGAATGCGCGAACTTCAAAAAGTTGAGAAGGCGCAGGCGAAAGCCTCTCGCAAAGCAGCACGCGCCTCGTCGGAGGAAGTACAGAGCGACGACCTTCCGAAGGCCAGTGAAGCGGAGCTCATTGGCGAGATTGCCGCCCTACATAAGGCACTGGAGTCTGGTGACATCTCGCTCCTCGCATTTGAAGAGCGCCGCGGCTTACTTCAAGTTCAACTGGCAAAGTACTCTCGTTGAGCTCAACGGAGCCAGTCTGCTTGTGCGCAATTTGCGGTCAAGTTTCGAATATCGTCGTAGGGCCTCCACGCCCGACACTATACCGTGGCATCGACCCGGAAGACCCTTCGTACTCGGTTACCGTGATCCTGCCCAACTTGTCGCTCTGTGCCGAGCATGCGAACGAGCTTCATCAAGGTAAACTGCCCTTGGGATGGTGCGACGATGAGAGATGTCGCAAGTACGGGGGCATTGGGAATAGGTCCGATTGTGGGGAACCATTCAAGACGCTAACCACGGGGCCTCGGAAGTTACCAAATGATCCAGAACACGAAAAACAAGCAATCGAAACGTCGCAATGACCAGCACCGTATCTGAGGCAACCGAATTTAGCCACTTGACTTCGCAGGTCCGCGCGGCGGGTTTGTTCGGCAGACGAAGGGGATATTACGGGCTGAAGACTGCATTGACGGTGGGAGCATTTGTCGCTGCATGGCTGGCCGTGATTCGGTTGGGTGATTCCTGGGCGACCTTGGGGGTAGCGGCGCTTTTGGGTTTGTTGTCGACCCAACTCGGGTTCCTGTCTCATGATGCGGGTCACCGCCAAATATTTGCCAGCGGTCGACCGAATCGCATATTCGGCTTGGTAATAGGGAACGGTTTGATCGGTCTCAGCTTTGGCTGGTGGGTTCCTAAGCACAATGCGCACCATGCAAACCCCAACCACATTGGGCTTGATCCGGATATTGGCCTCGGTTATCGTCCGCCGTCCGAAGATTCCGAAGCGGGTAGACCCACAAGAGTTTCCGAATGGATGGATCGTTGGCAGGGGGTAGCGTTTCTACTTCTAATGTTGCTTCGGAGCACTGGCCTCTATGTCTCCGGAGCGGTTGACCTACTTCGGCGAAAGAACCGACGAGCTGCGGTCGAAGGCGCGGTAATCCTTTTGCATATGTTGCTTTATTTTGGAGTGATTTTCTGGACACTCGGACCGTTGACCGCAATCGCATTCATTGCCGTGCACCAAGCAGTGTTCTCGATCTATTTGGGTTTCAGCTTTGCCCCGAACCACAAGGGAATGCCAGTTCTGAGGGATGGCACCAGGCTTAGCTTCGCGGAGCGACAAATTCTTACGGCGCGTAATGTAATCGGGGGCCGCTTGCTTACCTTCGCCCTGGGTGGACTCAACTACCAAATTGAGCACCATTTATTCCCTTCGGTGCCAAGACCGAACCTAATTCGCGCACAAAGTCTGGTCCGTGGGTATTGCGCCGATAACGGGTTCAATTATTGCGAAGAGAATCTCTTTGATTCATACCGTAGGGCGATCTTTGGTGTTCACGCTGCTCCGCTGTCCAACGAAGCGTCTTAGGCAGGGAGAAAAGACGCGGCCAACGGTAGGTCGCGTCTAAGGCTCGATCGTAATAACGTCCAGCTCATCGTTCGCGTACTTGGCGCGAAGAACCTTCTTGTCAAATTTGCCCACGCTTGTCTTCGGAATTTCCGACACAAAGGCCCATCGTTCGGGTAGCCACCACTTCGAGACCCTCTCGCTGAGGTACTCGGTCAATTCCGTCTGGTCCGATTTAGCGTTCTCGTTGAGGACTATGCACGCCAACGGCCTTTCCTGCCAACGGTCATCTGGAACGGCGACGACGGCCGCTTCGAACACGCTTGGGTGGGACATTATCTCGTTCTCGAGTTCGACAGAGGAGATCCACTCGCCGCCTGACTTGATGACGTCCTTGGTGCGATCAGTGATCTGCATGAAGCCCTCGGGGTCCAAGGTGCCTACGTCGCCCGTTCGCAGCCAGCCGTCGTGGAATCGGTCGGGCGACGGATCTCCGAAGTAGGAACCGGTAATCCAAGGTCCTCGCACCTCGAACTCCCCAACGGCTATTCCGTCCTTGGGCAACTCGGATCCGTCGTCTCCGACGATGCGAAGTTCGACGCCTCCGACGAGCCTTCCGGTCTTTGCCCGGTAGTCCATTTCTTTCTCTGGCGGTGTGCCCTTAGGGGGCAAAGCCACCGAGCAAAGCGGGCTGGTTTCGGTCATGCCCCAACCCTGAATGAGGGGAACTCCGTAACGCTCCTGGAAGGCTTCCATCATCGACCGAGGAACTGCGGATCCGCCTCCCGTAATAGAACGTAAGGAGCTGAGGTCAAGCTCGGTTTCCTCTCCGAGCCTGAGAAGGTCGTTCCAAATGGTCGGCACGCCGTTTGCGAGAGTTGGCCGTTCCTGCGCGATCATCTTGGCCAGGTATGGAGGCTGCAGGTATCTGCCCGGAAAGAGGAGGTCCGAACCGGCAAACCAGCCTGCATAGGGTACCCCCCAAGCGTTTACGTGAAACATGGGCACGATAACAAGGGCTCTATCGGACTCGGACATTGCGAGCACCGAACCGGAGGTTGCTGCCAACGAGTGTAAAAAGGCTGACCGATGGCTGTAGACGACGCCCTTTGGGTTGCCGGTCGTGCCTGATGTGTAACACATGGCAGCAGCCTGGCGCTCCTCTATCTCAGGCCACTCGAATTCGTCCGATTGCCCGGAGATCAATTCCTCATAGTCGATGACCTCGCGTCCAAGCGACGAGAAATCCCCTTTGCCAATGGCGATAAGGTGCTTGACTCCGGCGAGGGCTTCGGGCGCCCTTGCGAGGAGTGGAGTGACGGTGGCATCAAAGATGATTGCCTGGTCGTCGGCGTGGCGAATCACGTAGTCAAGCTGCTCCGGGAACAACCGGATGTTCAGGGTGTGAAGAACCGCCGACATGCATGGGATTGCGAAGTAGGCCTCTAGGTGCTCCTGGTTGTTCCAGGCGAAGGTCCCGACCCGATCACCGTCTTGGATTCCAAGAGAGCGGAGGGCGTTGGCCAGCTTCCGGGTCCTTTTTGCCGTGTCGGCGAAAGTAAACGTCCGCGTTGCGGCTTCGTCGTAGGTGAGGACCAGGCTTTTGCCGTGTACGTATTCGCCATGTCTCAAGATATGGGTAAGGCTCAACTGTACGTCTTGCATCGTGCTTTCGATACGAGCCATCGGGTCTCCTCTTAGTGTCGCAATGTCCCTAATTCGCAAGCAACATTGTGTCAGTTTGACTGGCACGCTGCACGGGGTAGCTAATGCAATCTTGCGACCAAGGGAATTCGGCTCGTCTTGCTACTAGGAGTGTGTCCGCACGTGACTTTGAGCTCCTATCCGATGGTGTCACCCCGGCCCACTAGTCTTTAGGGTGAAGTGAGCGATCGTCTTGTCGTGCGAGGAGCACGAGAGCATAACCTGAAAAACGTCTCGTTGGACCTGCCAAGGGAGAAGCTGGTCGTTTTTACCGGACTTTCCGGTTCGGGCAAGTCCTCGTTGGCGTTCGACACGATTTATGCCGAAGGACAGCGACGTTACGTAGAGTCGCTCTCGTCGTACGCGCGCCAGTTCCTGGGTCAAATGGACAAGCCGGACGTCGATTTCATCGAGGGGCTGTCTCCGGCAATTTCCATTGACCAGAAATCCGCTTCCCGGAACCCTAGGTCAACGGTGGGAACCGTAACTGAAATTTACGACTATCTGAGGGTCCTTTATGCGAGGATCGGAAGACCATATTGCTACAAGTGCGGTGCCGCTATCGGGCGGCAGACCTCTCAGGAGATTGTGGACCGGATCACGTCGCTTGATGAAGGCACGAGGATCGAGGTCCTCGCTCCCGTTGTAAGGGGTAGAAAAGGCGAATATCACCAGCTCCTCGACGAAGTGGCTAAGCAGGGATTTTCCAGAGTTCGCATCGACGGCGACCTGGTGGATCTTTCCGGCGGCAACGACGCCGAGCCGGACCTGGAGCGTTACGAGAGTCACTCCATTGCAGTTGTAATCGACAGGCTGGTCGTCAAAGAAGGTATCTCGCGGAGGGTATCTGAGTCAGTGGACACGGCGTTGGCCCTGGCGGGAGGGACGGTTGAAGTGTTCGTGCACGGAAAGGACGAGCCGCTGTTCTTCAATCAGGCGCTCGCGTGCTCGAACTGCGGAATCAGCTTCGAGGAGTTGGAGCCGCGAAGTTTTTCCTTCAACTCGCCGTACGGAGCATGCCCCGGTTGTTCGGGCTTGGGGACGCGCTTCGAAGTGGATCCGGATCTGGTTGTCCCCAACGACGAGCTAACCATCGCCATGGGCGCTATCGCTCCTTGGAACAGAGGGAGGGGGGAGTACTTCAAGCGCCAATTGGAGGCTGTCGCCGAACGCTATGGCTTTTCGGTCACGGTCCCATGGAAAAAGCTCACCAAGGCCGCAAGGAAGATCGTTCTATACGGCACCGGCAAGGAAGAGATCACCCTAACCTTTACCAATAGGTTTGGGAGGACCCGCAACTACCGCAGCAAGTTCGAAGGTGTCGTTCCTTATCTCGCCAGGCGTCATTCTGAGGCTGACTCCGAGTTCTCTCGCTCCTTTATCGAGACATACATGAGGGAAGTCCCTTGCAGCGATTGCAATGGTGCGAGATTGAAGCCCGAGGTTCTGGGCGTCAAGGTCGGCGAGCAAAGCATTTACGAGCTCTGTTCTTCCTCCATTGAGGGTACGAGAGCTCACATTCGTTCGCTTCATCTTTCCGACCGGGAGGAGATGATCGCCGAAAGGCTGCTGAAGGAGATCGTTGCCCGCTTGGACTTTCTTTTGGATGTTGGGTTGGGCTACCTGTCCCTAAATCGCTCGTCGGCCACTCTCGCAGGTGGAGAGGCCCAAAGGATTCGATTGGCCAGCCAGATCGGGAGTGGCTTGGTCGGAGTGCTCTACGTGTTGGACGAACCATCGATAGGTTTGCACCAGAGGGACAATCAGAGACTTATCGATACGTTGGTCAGGCTTCGCGACCTAGGGAACACGGTCCTTGTGGTTGAGCACGACGAGGACACCATCATGGCCTCCGATTTTGTGGTCGACGTAGGCCCGAGAGCCGGTGCGCACGGAGGCGAGGTTGTCTACTCCGGTCCCGTTCCGGGACTTTTGAAGTCAAAGGCGTCGATCACCGGCGCCTATCTTTCGGGAAAAATGAAGATTGAGGTTCCCTCAAAGCGCCGCATTCCGGACGAGAACTGGGTGACGGTACAGGGTGCTCGCGAAACTAACCTGCGTGATATCGACGTGAAATTCCCGGTAGGACGCCTTACTTGCGTGACGGGAGTTTCGGGGTCGGGTAAGTCCACCTTGGTCAACGATATTCTCCACAGAGGGCTCGCAATCAAGGTATCCGGCGCGAAAACCCCAGCGGGAAAGCACAAAGGTATAAAGGGCTTTGAAAACTTCGACAAGGTAATAGATATTGACCAGTCGCCGATTGGGCGTACGCCAAGATCGAACCCTGCGACATACGTAGGGGTCTTCGACCCGATCCGTAAACTTTTTGCGCAGTCAACCGAAGCCAAGGTCCGGGGATATATGCCGGGCCGATTCTCATTCAATGTCGCTGGTGGTCGCTGTGAAGCCTGTGCCGGTGACGGCACATTGAAAATTGAGATGCACTTCTTGCCTGATGTCTATGTTCCCTGTGAGGTCTGCAAAGGAACCAGGTACAACAGGGACACTCTCGACGTGACCTTCAAGGGCAGAAATATAGCGGAAGTCCTGGATATGTCTATCGAGGAGGCAGGAGAGTTCTTTGTCAACCAACCCTCCATCTCCCGCCATATGCAAACCCTCGTCGACGTGGGCCTGGGATATATCAAGCTCGGGCAACCCGCTCCGACCCTGTCGGGAGGCGAGGCGCAGAGAGTCAAGCTCGCAACTGAGCTTTCCAAGCGTTCGACAGGAAAGACCATTTACATCCTGGATGAGCCCACAACCGGGCTTCATTTTGAGGACGTTCGCCGTCTCTTGCAGGTGCTCGACAGATTGGTCGATCAGGGCAACACCGTGGTCGTCATTGAGCACAATCTTGACGTGATAAAGGTCGCTGACTGGCTAGTCGATCTAGGCCCGGAGGGTGGAGACGGAGGAGGGAGGATCGTGGCTGAAGGCACGCCGGAGGATATCGCCAAGTGCGCTGACAGCTATACGGGGAAGTTTCTCGGCCCAGTCCTTGCACGAAGCTAAGCCCAGCGAATAGTTCTTGCATTGAACCTAAGTACCTTCGCCAGGTCTTATTGAGCCGCTAAGCCAACTCAAGCATCCGCTGCAGAGCGACACGCGCCCATTTTGCCGTTTTCTCATCAACTTGGATTTGATTGACGATTTCACCGCGGCACAAGCTCTCAAGCACCCAGGCTAGGTGGGCGGCATCGATCCGGAACATCGTGGAGCACGGACAGACCAGCGGGTCGAGCGAGACGATCTCCTTGTTCGTGTTCTCAGCGGCAAGGCGGTTGACAAGGTGGATTTCGGTGCCGATTGCGATCTTGGAACCGGGCGTAGCCTTTGACACGAACTCGATAATCCGGTCAGTCGAACCCACGGCATCAGCTGCCTCCACTACGTCATGAGCGCACTCGGGATGCACAATGACAAGTCCTTCCGGGTTGGCTTGCCGGTAAGCGGCGATGTGGGCCGGCTTGAAACGCTGGTGTACTGAACAGTGCCCCTTCCAAAGGAGGAATGTCGATTCCTTGATCTGCTTGTCGCTCAGTCCGCCTTGGTCTTTGCGTGGGTCCCAAACAGCCATGTGAGATTCATCGAAGCCGAGTTGATAGCCGGTATTTCGGCCAAGGTGTTGGTCGGGGAAGAAGAGCAGCTTCTTGTTGCCGAAGACCGGGGAAGTCTCTCCGAGTGCCCAAGAGACCACCGTCTTGGCGTTCGACGACGTGCATACTGAACCGCCGTGCATTCCCACAAAAGCCTTAAGCGATGCGGCCGAGTTCATATAGGTCACTGGAACCACATCCTCGATGTCTGCGATTTCTCCCAGGCAGTCCCACGCTTCTTCGACCGCACCGATATCAGCCATATCCGCCATCGAGCACCCCGCATTGAGGTCGGGCAGGATAACCACCTGGTGGTCACCGGTCAAGATGTCCGCGGATTCCGCCATGAAGTGAACACCGCAAAAAACCACGAACTGGGCTTGTTGTCGCTCGGAAGCCAACTTTGAAAGCGCGAACGAGTCGCCCCTTGCATCGGCCCACTTCATGACTTCGTCACGTTGGTAGTGGTGACCGAGAATAAACAGCCGTTCGCCTAGATCCGCTTTCGCACGCGCGATCAGGGCCTCCAGCTCCTCCGGGCCTGCTTTCAGGTACCGCTCACCGAGCGGACTTTGGATCCTCATCATCTCCAATGGCTCCCTGTTGGGATCACTTTGATATGACCGGCGGGGACAGCCTGGTCGCCCATCCGCGGGGATGTCGGTCCAAAGTGATTACGTAGCCGGAGTTCCAGGCCCGGCCTATGTTGGTGACAATTGTAATACCAGAGCGCTCGATAATTGAAACACCCGGCGATTGGGGTACGCCATTGGATCGATTAAGTGCCTTACTTTCCGCCTTCGTATGTGCGAAGAGTAAGGCCGGGGGAGAGGATCATGGCGGCGCTTTTGGCAATGACGGGCGGTGAACCACGCAAGCCTTTGAGAGCCGATCTTCTGGCCGCGAAGTTTCTGCCTTGGCGCGCTTGGCCTAATGCGACTCGGAGAGCAAGCCGGGCACGTCGCCTCTTGAGCGACTTTGCGGCAATGTGACAAAGGGCGGGATTGCGGGATACCGAAATGAAGTGCTCCAGCACCTCGATTTCGAATGGCAGGGTGTTTGCATCCGCCGAAAGACTTTGGTCGTGTTGGCGGTATAGGCATGTCGGATGGGAGGGAGCGCTTATCTTTGCTCCGGCGGAGGCCATTCGGATCCAAAGATCCCAGTCCTCCGAGGACCGGATGTCCCTACAACCGCCCACTTCATGAAACAGTCTTCTTTCGAACATGGCGGCCCCGAATACGAAGTTGTCAGCGAGGAGATGCTCCAGTTGGCGTGTACCGGGTATGGGGAATCTCTCCGAACTGGTCAACTTGGACACAGAAGAACCCGGGAACCACGTGAGTGCGTTGCCGCTGATGAGGCCACCATTGCTGGAATAGACCCTCTCCATCTCCTCCAGGTGGTCGGGAAACCAGTAGTCGTCGGCATCGGCATTAATGATGAGGTCCGTCGTGAGTGCTGCCGCCGCTGTATTGCGGGAGCTGGCTAAGCCTCGGTTTTCGGGGTGCGAAACTATCTGAACCGGGAGGAGTCTCTCCCAGGTCGAAGCTACGGCCAGGGTCGCGTCAGTAGAGCCGTCGTCTACGATCACGACGGCATCCGGACGCCGGGACTGCGCATGGATTGACGCCAGCATCTGACCAAGGAACTTCTCCCCGTTGTAGACGCACAGAGAGACACCGATTGAGTGCTGCATACCAAATTGGTAGTTCAAAGTAGGCGATAAGCGCAATCACCGATGCCGGACTGAATTACCATCCCAAAAGAAAAATGAAGGTAGCAGTCCTCAAAGTAAAATGATCCCAAGGTGGAAAACAGGCCGTCACCATCGACAATTCCAGACGCACCAGGCTCCTACCAGTTCCTCGACGGAAAGGGCCGGATCATCTACGTGGGCAAGGCTTCGTCGTTGCGGAGTCGCCTCACCTCCTATTTCCAGAGTCCAGAACGCCTTACGGCAAAGACCGCACAAATGGTCTCGGAGGCCGAGCGAGTTGAGTGGATCCAAGTGCGCAACGAGCATGAGGCGATCATGCTGGAATACAACCTCATCAAGCTCCACAGGCCTCGATTCAACATTGCTCTTAGGGACGACAAAAGCTACCCATACCTTGCCCTGACGAAGACGGATAAATGGCCAAGGGTGAGGGTCGTTCGTGAAGCGAAGCGGAAAGGCACCAAGTACTTTGGCCCCTATGCGAACGCTGGAGCCATCAGAGAGACCTTGGGACTGGCGGTTAGGTCTTGTCCGGTAAGGACGTGTACCGACTCCAAGTTCGCCTCCCATGAGCGATTGGGTCGCCCTTGTCTACTCTTCCACATTGAGCAGTGCTGCGGCCCTTGCACGGGAAAGGTATCCAAGGAACAGTATGACGACTTAGTCGGCAATATTGAGCGGCTGTTGGATGGACGGGCTCAGCAGCTGTTGGCGGAGATGAAAGATCGAATGAAACAAGCATCGTCGGAACTCCGTTTCGAAGAGGCTGCCAAGTTCCGTGACAGGATCGCAACCGTCGAGACGGCGATGGAGTCTCAACAGATGGTCTCTGGAGCGGAGGAGGACTTCGACCTTTTTGGTGTTCACGGCGACGAGCTCGAAGCGTCGATACAGGTATTCCGGATACGCAAGGGCAGGATGATCGGGCGGAAGGGCTTTATATTCGACAAGCCTGACGAGTTGAGCGGGCGCCAAGTCATTGAGTTCGCATTGGAGAACACATATGCGGATCGCTCCATTGAAGTCCCAAGTAGGCTCTATCTCCCCGAGATGCCCGAAGACGAAGAGGGGTTCGTGGGGTTCCTTTCCGAGTTGCGGGGTGAGGGGAAATCTCCGGTAAAGCTTTTGGTGCCGATGAGGGGAGACAAGAGGCGGCTGCTTGAGACGGCTGTGGCAAACGCCAAGGACGAGCTCTTCAGGGCCCGCCTAAGGCGGGGTGCCGACTTGGCGAAGCGTTCCGAAGCATTGACGGAGCTTCAGTCTTACCTGAACTTGCCGTGCGCGCCTCTAAGGATCGAGTGCTTCGACATGAGCCACCTCCAAGGTACCGATTACGTAGGTTCCATGGTTGTTACCGAAGACGGCATTCCAAAGAGATCGGAATACAGACGCTTTAAAGTCCGCTCCAATATTGGAAACGACGACTATTCGGCAATGAGGGAGGTGTTGATCCGTCGCCTCAAACACTTGGTTGAAGTTGAGGCCGGAAAGTCTTCGAGCGGAAAATTGTCCAGGGCACCCGATCTGCTCGTGGTGGACGGGGGAAAGGGTCAATTGGGAGTCGCCTGCGAAGTTGTCTCCTCCTTGGGTCTCGTTGGGCGATTCAGCCTTGCTTCCCTAGCCAAAAAATTCGAAGAGGTATACGTCCCCGAAGAGCCTGACCCGAGAGAGATCCCTCGAAACTCCGAGGCCCTTTATATGTTGCAGCGCCTAAGAGACGAGTCCCATCGCTTTGCGATTACATACCACAGAAACCTAAGGACCAAGCGCATGACGGCGAGTGTCCTGGACGATGTCGATGGAGTCGGAGCTGCCCGAAAGAAGCGGTTGATCAAGCATTTCGGATCCGTAAAGGTAATGAAGGCTGCCTCCAAGGAAGAGCTTCTGGAAATCCCTTGGCTTCCGGATAGCGTTGGTGAGGCTGTCTATGATCGCTTGCATGGCTTAGGAGAGAAGGCAACAGGATTTGAGTGAATTCTTGATCATCTCGGGAATGTCGGGCGCCGGGCGATCTACTGCTGCTGCAACATTTGAGGATCTCGGTTGGTTTGTCATTGACAACATGCCGGCCTCGCTGCTGCCTAAGGTCGCCGAACTGGTTGAAGGGGGCTCCGAGGCGGAACGAGTCGCTTTGGTCATCGGCAGGGGCCGGGGAGACAAGGCAGATGATGTACGTCCAGCGGTCGAGTCTTTGCGGATGGCCAACGCACATGTCCGTGTGTTGTTTCTGGACGCGTCGGACGGTGTTTTGGTTCGCAGGTATGAGGGAACCAGGCGGAGACACCCACTTACGCCGCAGGCGGAAGCTTCGGGGTCACTGGCGGAAGCGGTGTCATCCGAGAGAGTTGCTCTGGATAACCTGAGAACCTATGCCGACCTGGTGATCGACACGTCACAGCTCAACGTTCACCAGCTCCGCCAGCGACTGACGGAGGTTTTCCACGGCGACGGATCCGAAGGCGACCTGAGGCTACAAATTGTCTCCTTTGGCTTCAAGCATGGAATCCCTCTGGACGTGGACATGGTTTTCGACGCCAGGTTCCTGCCCAACCCACATTGGGTCGAGGAGCTTCGGCCACTCACTGGCCTGGACGTAAAGGTTCGTGAATACGTGATAGCTTTCCCGGACTCCGTTGCGTTCCTGGATAAGGTTGGGGAGTTACTGGATTTTCTGGTTCCTAAGTACAAGCTGGAGGGTAAGTCATATTTGACGGTCGCCGTCGGTTGTACTGGTGGCCAGCATCGGTCCGTGGTGTTGGCAGAGGAGCTGGCCGACCGATTGCGGGTTGCAGGTGCCAAGCCGGTGGTCAGGCACAGGGACCTGGCCAAAGTGTTTTCTTGATTTTTCATTAATTGGCCGCTCATCTGTAGACTCTGCTCGCTGCAAGGGCAGCTTTCCCAGGCGTAACCTTGGGAGTGCAGGGAGAAACTCTCGCAATGAGAAGTTGGGACAATCGATGAGGGCAAACGGTGTTTCCCGTTGTTTCGGAGGAGCGCAGTGACGATTAGGGTCGGCATCAACGGATTTGGAAGGATCGGGCGGAACTTCTACCGGGCTGCAAGAGTCGCAACCAAACAGGGCATTTCGGGGCCGGACGGCCGGCCTATAGAAATCGAGGTTGTTGCCCTCAACGACCTGGCCCCGACCAAAGTCAACGCTCACCTGCTGTCGATGGACTCGACTCATGGTCGGCTCGATGCAACGGTTACCTCCACCGACAACTCGATCTCAGTGGACGGGAAGGAGATGACGGTCTTTTCCGAAAGGGATCCTAAGGCGTTGCGCTGGAAGGACTTTGGCGTCGACGTCGTAATCGAGTCAACCGGCGTTTTCACGGACGGGGAGAAGGCCTCAGCCCACCTGGAAGCAGGCGCTAAGCGGGTGATCATCTCCGCTCCGGCTACCAACGTCGACGCAACGTTTGTAGTCGGCGTCAATGACGATCAGTTCGATTCCAAGACCCACCGGGTGGTCTCAAATGCTTCGTGCACCACCAACTGCTTTGTGCCGATGATAAAGGTGCTTGAGGATGCTTTTGGAGTCCAAAACGGCCTCATGACCACCGTTCACGCCTATACCAACGACCAGAACCTACTCGACTTGGTGCACAAGGACTTGAGAAGGGCCAGGGCCGCCGCTGTAAACATCGTTCCCACTTCAACGGGAGCGGCAAGGGCCACGGGTCAAGTGATGCCCTCCATGAAGGGAAAACTCGACGGGTTGTCATTGAGGGTTCCGGTGCAAGATGGCTCAATTACGGACTTTACGGGGATAATCAAGGCATCTGTGTCGCCGGAAGAGATAAATGAGGCCTTCTCCAAGGCAGCGACGCAGGGGTCCCTTTCTCGCGTGCTCGACTATTCCGACGGTCCTATTGTCTCTTCGGATATCGTGGGTTCCTCCGCATCGTGTACTTTCGATGCACCACTGACAATGGTCTCGCCCATTGACGGGTCGTCAACATTGGTAAAGGTATTCGGCTGGTATGACAATGAGTGGGGCTATTCCTCCAGGCTGATTGACCTAACAGCCGTAGTAGCCGGCTGAAGCGAATATGAGCCTCTCCGGTCCAATGGGCCTACCCATTCTGGAAGATCTCCCTCCAGTGGAAGGCAAGGTCGTTTTGGTAAGGGCTGACCTGAATGTTCCATTGACCGAGTCGGTCAGTGGCGGGATGGAGATCGCAGACACCTTCCGCGTAGACGCAGCGATACCTACGTTGAATTGGCTTGTCGAGCGTGGGGCTTCAGTCAAAGTTTGCTCGCACTTGGGCAGGCCGTCGGGAAGGGTAGAGCCGAAGCTCTCTTTGAAGCCTGTCGCCGAGTACCTTTCGGGCAGGCTCGCCGGTGTCGAGGTGATGGAAAACCTGCGCTTTGACCCAGGTGAACAGGCTAACGACCCAGTATTCGTAAAGAACCTCATTTCAGGTTGCGACTTGTACGTCAACGATGCCTTTGGGACAGCTCATCGTCTTCACGCTTCGGTGGTCGGTCCGCCGGACTACCTGCCGAGTGCGATCGGAAGACTGGTGGAAGCCGAAGTAAGGGCTTTGGCAAAGATCACAGCCGAACCGGAGAGACCATGTCTGGCCATCCTTGGCGGTGCCAAGGTCGGCGACAAAATATCCCTCCTCAAAGCGCTGGTGCCGAAGATGGACGCAGTATTAATCGGCGGGGGAATGTGCTTCACCTTCCTTGCTGCCCTGGGTCACGATGTAGGTGACTCAATGGTCGACCCGGACTACCTGGATATCTGTAGGCAGTTAATCGATTCAGGACGCAGAATCGTTTTGCCAACTGACATTGTCGCCATGCGCGGTGGAGGACAATTCGAAGAGGAAGTCGCCGTTTTTGGACGGACCATTCCTGCGGGGTGGAAGGGTTTGGATATAGGGCCCAAAACCAGAGAGTCCTTCAGTTCGGAACTGAAGGGAAGCGGGACGGTTTTCTGGAATGGGCCGATGGGTCTATTTGAGGACCACCGCTTTGCGGAAGGCACCAGAGAAGTCGCGAAGGCTGTGGCGGATTCGGGTGCCTATACCGTCGTCGGAGGTGGAGACAGCGCTAGAGCGGTTCGCCAGATGGGCATAGCCGGTCGATTCAGTCATTTGTCTTCAGGGGGTGGTGCCTCGTTGGCCTTTCTGGAGCTGGACGGTGCTTTGCCCGCTTTCGAGTCGATCAGAAGCCACCACAAAGACTAGTGACGGAAAAGGCGCTCGCCAGGATCCCGCTGATCAGCGGGAACTGGAAGATGAATAATACGCATCTGGAGGCAATTCAGGTCGTAAGGAAGCTCTGCCTGCTCTTGGCGGAAACCGAGGCAAAGGCAACCATGCCTATGTTTGAATCTCGGCCAGTCCAAATCAGCATTCATCCGCCTTTCACCGCCCTGAGGTCTGTCCAGACGATTCTGGAGTCAGAGGAATCGGATGTGATTCTCGGGGCGCAAAACTGCTACAAGGAGCAAAAAGGCGCCTTCACCGGCGAGATATCTCCCATAATGCTGGAGAAATTGAACGTTGGCCTGGTGATACTTGGGCACTCGGAGCGAAGAGAGATCTTTGGAGAGACCGACGAATTGGTCAGGGAGAAGATCGACGCGATTATGCCGACATCCATATGTCCGATCGTCTGTGTTGGCGAGACTCTTGACGAGCGCCAAAGCGGTGGGTGGGTTTCGAAAATATCCGGCCAGGTGGAGCATGCGGTGAAAGGACTCAACAGGAAGTTTCTTCCGAAACTGGTAATCGCGTACGAGCCGATCTGGGCCATCGGCACAGGGCTAAACGCTTCTGCGGAGGACGCCCAGGAGGTAGCCAAGCTCATCAGGGACTGCATTGGTGAGATTTTCTCTGCGGGATCATCTTCAGACCTAGCCAGGCAGGTGAGGATCCAGTATGGAGGCTCGGTAAAACCGCAAACAGCAGGGATTATCCTGGAACAACAGGACATCGACGGGTTGTTGGTCGGAGGGGCAAGCTTGGTGCCCGAAGAGTTTGCGGCGATCGTAAATTGTGCGCGGATGGCGCCGAATGAGTGAAATATTTACTGGCGAGTTGATTCCGCCGAGTGAGCTTTATAAGGTTTCACGGTTGGGATTATTTCCGGAGGCAGGAAGTTGTTAACGGCAGTTATAGTCGTGGTGCAGGTGATCGTGTCGTTAGCGCTGATCATGCTGATCTTGTTGCATTCGGGACGAGGCGGCGGGCTTTCCGACATGTTGGGTGGCGCTACCAGTGGTTTGTCCTCAGGATCGACCGTCGTTGAGCGGAATCTGGACCGCCTCACGGTCGCGATGGCCGTTATCTTCACGTTTACGACGATCTCGCTGGACTTGAGGCTGCAGTAACCCAGTTTCTCAGGTCTTCGACCCGACGGGTTGTGGCTGCCGGCCGGCTGGGCAAAACGATGAAGTCCTTTGGACGACTAGTCGCGGCGACATTGTTGTTGAGCTTTATTCCCGCCTGCGCATCTCCCTCGTCCCACAATGCATCCGCCAACGCCTCGGTGATTTTGGCGAACGGTGCTATCAACGTAGCGGTGACCTCGATCCCCGGAAACCTCAATCCGCTCACTCCAGAAGGAAGCGGCTTCGTGTCTCGTGAGATCGTGTCCCAGGTACTGCCCTCGGTGTTTCAGGTCAACCCTCAGGAATTCCCTGTCTTAAACAGCTCGATCATGGAAAGCGCAGAGCTTGTATCAACTTCACCTCAAACGGTTGAGTACAAGCTGAATCCGCGGGCTCGATGGTCGGACGGTAAGCCGATGGGATTAGCCGATTTCGTCTACGACTGGCATGCGCAATCCGGAGACCCGCAGTTCAAAGACCTTGGGGGCCAGCCTTTTCAGGCGGTTCCAGATTTCGGTTATGAGGACATCGCTTCGATTTCGGGTTCCCAAGATGGACGGGTCGTCACAGTGAAGTTCAAACAAGCGTTCTCGGACTGGGAGTCAATGTTCAGCCCGCTGATCCCGGCAGGGCTATCGGAGAGGATCGGCTGGAGTCAGGGTTTCAACGCGTCCTCGTTGACCGGGTTCTCCGGAGGTCCATTCGAGATTGTAAGTTCCGGCCCAGCTGATGTCATTCTTGGTCGCAACCCGCATTTTTGGGGTCCTAGAACCTCATTGGCAAGCGTCACGTTCAAATTGGTCTCGAGCTCGGCGAAAGCAGCGGAAGCCGTCTTGAACGGTTCCGCACAGCTTGCAACATCGGACGGGTCGGAGTTGCTTCCGCCGGTCACTCCAGGTCGGCTCCTTGAGGGCTCGCAGACCCTACTTGGAGAGAGTTTTGAGCAGATTGATTTCAATTTGAGGGATCCGTTGTTCTCCGACTACCGCGTGCGAGACGCAATTGCGAACTACGTAAATAGGGGAGCCATCGCAAACCTCGCCATTGGCTCTTACGAGCAAGGCGCTCCATTGAACAATAACCATATTTTCGTAAATGGACAGTCGAACTATGTCTCCGATGGGAACGAGTACAACTCGCCGCACCCGGGAGTCTCCGAGAAGGAGATGACGGAGGCCAACTTCACCATGGGAGGTGATGGTTACTGGCACGCGCCTGGGTCATCAGCCCCGTTAACTGTTGGATTGTCCTTCGACAGCTCAAAGCCTCTATCCGACGCAGTTGCCAACGAGCTTGTCGGAGAGTTAAAGGCGGCGGGAATTGCCGTAAGCCTTCTTCCTCGGAATGGAACGGGTCTGGCAAAGGAACTTGACGCTGGCAACTTCCAGATGGCGGAGGTTCAAGAGACCGTTTCTCCTTACCCTTCCTGGAGCGCATTCGAGTTCGGAAGCTTCTCGGCACAGGATCCGTTCGGATCGGGCAAGAGTCTGCGGGGAGGGTCTGGAGGACAGGAGGAAAACGTGTCGGAGGCGTCCGCCAACCCGTTCGGCTATGACAATACCCAGGTGAATTCGCTGTTCCAGGCGGCAATAGTGAATCCCGACCCGTATCACGCCGGCCAAGACTACGATGAGATCGACAATCTCCTATGGGGCGACATGGTTGCATTACCGCTCTTCCAGGACCCGACTGAGGCGATCTGGTCCGCCAGCCTAGTGGGGGTTTCGGGCAACCCGAGCCTCTCCACTCCTTTCTGGAATATGCAGTCCTGGCGGGTTACCGAGGCGCCTGGGATTCCGCTATCATCACAGAAAGTAAAATAGGGACAGGTAACAACGTCACACAAGTCGGAGTGGCGGAATAGGCAGACGCGCTAGCTTGAGGGGCTAGTGCCCGCAAGGGCGTGGGGGTTCAAGTCCCCCCTCCGACACCAGGGTTTAGGCTCCAGGCTTGATGGCCAAGAGCCTGTCCGCAATGACGCATTCGCAATCTCCCGTTTCGAATTGGCACCGAATGCCTAGAGCTGGGGACTAATTGAGACGAATTCGGCGACAGTCTTTAGTTTGACGCACCTCCATTCTCCCGGATCTGGGGCGGACATCGAATCCGTGGCGGATTTCGAACGCTGATTGATCGACGATCTCTATTGAGATTGTCATGCCAAAAGGCCGATAAGCCAGAGATGTACGTGAGGGCCGTAGGTCTTAGCGAATTCACAGATGAAGTGAGAACGGTCGGTTGAACCTATCGACGGCGACCTCGAGGCCGACGCAGCCATGGAGGGGAATGGAATCCGATGGAAGAGTCCGCCACGTTCCCGCTCTGGATGGGGTCCGTGCGCTTGCCATCGGAGGTGTGATTCTCTATCACCTCGGTTTCAGCTGGGCTCGTGGGGGATTCCTTGGAGTCGACACGTTTTTCGTATTATCCGGCTACCTGATTACTTCGCTCCTTCTTGCGGAACATTCCAAAACGGGGTCAATTTCGCTTCGCCAATTCTGGGCGCGCAGAGCAAGGAGACTCCTGCCAGGACTTATCGCGATGCTCTTGGTCGTCTCAGTGTTTATATCGCTCTTCGACTCGGTCAATTCCTTCCCGTCCTTCAGATCGGATGCGCTTGCGTCGCTCTTCTACTTCGCCAATTGGCACTTCATTGCCTCCCAGACGAATTACTTTCTCCAGAGCCTAAATCCCTCCCTCTTGCTACACACATGGTCGCTTGCCATCGAGGAGCAGTTCTACCTGGTTTGGCCGCTTATTGTCTTTCTGGTACTTCGACGGAGGTTGAGCATTCCGGGGAAGATCCTGGCGATAGGTTCAGGGGTGCTGGCAATCGGTTCTGCTCTGGAGATGGCTTTCCTTTACAGACCAATTGACACCGCACGTGTGTACTACGGGACGGATACGAGGG
>DAIDIS010000232.1 GCA_027451785.1 Acidimicrobiales bacterium | reverse complement strand
GGACCCGTCCGACGAACGGTCTCTTGTGTCGAAAGCATCGCCCAGCTTGTTGGAATCATTTATCGAGTCCGGCGTAGTTAGCGGTGGAATGGTTCCTAAAGTTAGGTCTTGCATCCGCGCTGTTTCCTCGGGGGTCAAGAGCGCGCACATCATCGACGGCAGAGTTGATCATGCCGTGCTTCTTGAGATCCTCACCGACTCAGGATCTGGGACTATGGTGCGTGAATCGTGACGGGAGAGACGCAAGAGCGGGAGACATCATTGGCTTTGGCTGATAATGCGGGCACAAGATTGATGGATACCTACAGTCCGGCTGACGTGACATTCGTACGTGGTGAGGGCTCCTGGCTCTTCGATAAGGATGGGCGGCGCTACCTTGATCTGCTTTGCGGAATTGCGGTTACCAGCCTTGGGCACTGTAACCCCGCGGTAGTTGCAGCGCTCTCCGGGCAAGCGCAGGAATTGTGGCATGTCTCCAACCTCTTCAGGAACGATATTGGCCCATTGCTGGCCGCAAGCGTGGACGAATTGGTTTCCGGAGCAATTGCCAGAGTCAATGCGTTCCGAAAGGACGGCTACGGGCCTGATGAAAATGCGGGCAGCGCAAGCGGGACTTCGGTTGGCGCTTTCGAAAAGAGCGCTGGTGCAGTTCAAGGGAAGGTCTTCCTGGCGAACTCAGGGGCCGAATCAAACGAATGTGCCATCAAGCTCGCACGAAAGTATTCCGGGAAAAGGCGACTTATCGTAACTCTAAAGGGCTCGTTTCACGGAAGGACGATAGCGACGCTTGCGGCTACGGGACAAGCCTCCAAACATGAGCCGTTCCTGCCACTCCCACCCGACTTTGATTACGTGACCGTCGATGGTATCGATGTCGGGTCGGCCATAGCCCATCTTGAGAGGATTATGAACTCGGGCGAGGTGGCTGCTGTCATGCTTGAGACAATCAGGGGCGAAGGCGAGGTAAGAGAAGTCCCCCGCGAGTTCATCGCTGCAGCGCGGCGGATGTGTAACGAGAGCGGTTCTCTTCTTATCGTCGACGAGATTCAAACAGGTTTGGGGCGCACAGGTAAGTGGTTTGGGTTTGAACACGTCGGAGTTGAGCCGGACATTGTCACAATGGCAAAAGCGTTGGGAAACGGGATGCCCATCGGATGCTGCTGGGCAAGAGACGAGGTCGCGGCGGCGTTTCAACCGGGCGACCATGGTTCGACTTTTGGAGGTCAGCCTCTTGCTTGTTCGGCGGCGATTGCTACCTTAGAAGAGCTCAAGCGGATTGATGCGCCAGCTAAGGCGATGGCGGCAGGAGACCGATTCAGGGCATCCATTAGTGAATTTGCGAAGGTCGCTCAATTGAGGGGCTCTGGTTTGTTGATCGGGATCGGATTGCATGAATCGTTCTCGGCCTCGGACGCTGCCGAGTCAGCCCTAGAGAAAGGTGTCGTAGTTAATGCCATAGGTCAGTCCACAATCAGGATTGCTCCGCCAGTCAATATTTCCGATGATGAGATTGATTTCGGGATAGGCGTTTTGGGAGAGATATTGGGAGGGACGGCCGATGGCTCGGCACATACTTGAAGTTGATGATTTAGCCCCAGGTGAACTCAAGGCGGTCTTGGAGTTAGCTTCTTCACCGTCTCTGCCTCGTGTTCTTGATGGGAAAGGTGTTGCGCTCGTCTTCCAGAAGCCGTCGGCTCGCACGAGGAACTCCTCCGAAATGGCCATCGTCTCTCTTGGCGGACATCCAGTCGTGATGAGAGGTGACGAGGTTGGTCTCGGCACAGGCAGGGAGACGCCGCAAGACTTGGCGATGACTCTTGCTTGCTACCATGCCGTCATCGGCGCAAGAGTTTTTGACCACGCGATCCTGGAGCGAATGGCGGATGCTCTTGACGACTCGAAATCGCCCGTATCGTTGGTGAACCTCCTATCGGATTTGGCTCATCCGCTCCAGGCTTTGGCTGACGTATTGACCCTCCGCCAGTGTTTCGGGAGATTAGAGGGACTCAAATTGGCGTATCTCGGGGATTCCAACAATGTCTGCAAATCGCTGGTTTATGCGTGTTGCATGTTGGGTGTATCGATTTCGGTCGCTTCGCCGGAAGGCTTCACGCTTGGGACTGGAGAAATTCTGAGAGCCCAGGAGCTTGCGGCGGAATCGGGATCTGGCATGGGGCTTAACGTTGTTGCCACTGCCAAGGAAGCGGTTGCGGGCGCTGACGCGGTATATACAGACGTATGGACCTCGATGGGCCAAGAGGCCGAGATCGAGACGCGTCGGAAGGCTTTCAAGGCATTTACCGTGAGTGAATCTCTTATGGCTGGAGCACAAGAGCATGCGATCTTCCTGCATTGCCTTCCAGCTCACCGGGGCGAAGAGGTGTCTGCCGAAGTGATTGACGGTGCCCGGAGCCGAGTATGGCAACAGGCAGCGAACAGGATGACTTCCATGAGGGGCCTTTTGGCTTGGTTGGTGGCTGAGAACCATGGAGAGCGCCGACAATGACTCGGGCAAAGAACCAAAGACAACACAAGATTGTGCGCCTTCTTGAGACGCATGCTGTCGCGAGTCAAGCGCAATTGGTTGAACTGCTTTCAGCCGAAGATGTCCTGGCAACCCAGGCGACGGTATCTCGTGATCTAGAGGACCTTGGTGCCGTGAAAGTCAGATTGCCGGGAGGCCATATGGCCTATGCGATTCCCGAGATACCAAAAGACCAAATCGCTCCCGAGGATTACCTAAGGCGTGTCCTGGGAGAATGGGTATTGGAGGTGTCGAGCTCCGGGAACTTGGCGATTATTAGGACATCTCCCGGCTCGGCCCATGTTGTGGCCTCTGCTCTTGATAGATCAGGGCTGGAGGACGCAATCGGCACTGTGGCGGGCGACGATACTGTAATTGTTGTTGCAGCAGAGGGAACTCCTGGGTCGGAGTTGGCCATGGCGCTTAGCGTGCTTGCCGGCATCGAACTATGACTCGCTGATCAGCCCTCGACCCGAGGCAGTACGCTCTAGGGAACGACGTTTGGCCATTGAGGCTCCAGGTGCTTGCTGGGTCGCGATTGACGGAAAATGAATTGTGTTTCAAACGGGAAGGAAGCTGGCCCCAGATGGGTGATCGTGTAGTTCTGGCGTATTCGGGTGGTCTTGACACGTCTGTAGCCGTCAAATGGCTACAAAAGGAATTGGGCCTGGATGTCATTACCGTAGCAGCGGATGTCGGCCAGGGTGGGGACTGGGACTCCATCAAAGAGCGTGCTTTGAAGGCGGGAGCAATTGAGTCGATCGTCTTGGATCTAAAGAGTGAGTACGCCGACGAGTACCTGGCGCCCGCCATTAAGGCGAATGCGCTTTACGAAGGACGCTACCCGTTGGTATCCGCCTTGTCGCGCCCGATTATCGTCAAGCACCAGGTAGATATCGCCAGGAAATTTGGTGCTAAGGCCGTTGCGCATGGCTGCACGGGAAAGGGGAATGACCAGGTACGGTTCGAAGTCTCGACTGCGGCGCTCGCTCCCGAGCTTGATGTTATTGCTCCGGTAAGAAGTTGGGGCATGACGAGGGAAGATTCGATTGCCTACGCGAAGGCTGAAGGCATTGAGGTATTTGCTACCAAGGCGTCTCCGTACTCGATTGACGACAACCTATGGGGCCGTGCGATCGAATGTGGCGTTTTGGAAGACCCGTGGGTGTCCCCACCCGAAGATGTCTGGGATCTCACTCGGATCACGGCAGAATCGGACAGAGAGCTGATTTTAGGATTCGAAGCCGGCATCCCGGTTTCGCTGGATGGCCAGGCTCTTAGTCTTGCGGACCTGACGGCACAACTGGGCTCGATCATTGGATCCTACGGTTGGGGGCGGCTGGACATGGTGGAGAACCGCAGAGTCGGGATTAAGAGTAGGGAAGTGTATGAATGCCCTGCCTCGCTAGCGATCATCATGGCGCACCAGGACCTTGAGGCGACAAACCTTGAGCGTGATCTCGCTCATGAAAAGCAGCGCCTGGAGCCACGTTACGCCGAACTTGTCTATGACGGCCTTTGGTTTTCTCCTCTTAGGGAAGCACTCGACCAGTTTATGGATAAGGCCAACGAACGAGTCACCGGTGAAGTTAGGATCGCGTGCGAGAAGCCCGGGGAAACTTCGAAAGGAACTGCAACGCCTGGAAGGGTCTACGTTGCCGGCCGACGGAGCCCATTTAGCCTGTATTCAGAGGAGCTGGCCACATACGGTTCGGGTGATACCTTCAGGCACGAGGACTCAGAGGGGTTCGTGCGGCTCTGGGGATTGGGCCTCAAGACCTGGGCATCGCGCTCCGGCGACTTGAGCCGATGACACTCTGGCAATCGAGATTGGGTTCGGAGCCGGCAGGGGTTGCCGCAGAGTTCACCGAGTCCCTGCATTTCGACAAGCGCCTTTATTCTGATGACTTGATCGCGTCCGCCGCCCACGTACGAGGACTAGGGCGAGCGGGTATCTTGTCCCCCGGTGAAGTCGATCGCCTCTGTGAGGTGCTGGAAGCTATTCGGACCGAAATCGGCTCGGGGGAGTTCAAGTTTCAGACATCCGATGAGGATATTCACACGGCAATCGAACGACGGGCGACAGAGCTTAGTGGGGAACTAGGCGCAAAAATTCATACCGGTCGGTCGAGAAATGACCAGGTGGCGACCGCGCTCAGAATGTACATCAGGCGCGAGCTTCTGCTTATAGCGCAGCTGGTGATTGACCTACAAAGCGCAATGGTGGACATCTGTGAGGCTCTCCCGGATGCATATCTACCGGGCTACACGCATCTTCAGAGAGCTCAGCCGGTGCTTTTGGCTCACCACTTGGGAGCACATTGTTGGGCGTTCTCGCGGGACTTGGACCGCATCCTTGCCGCTGTCCAAAGAATGAACATCTCTCCTTTGGGTGCCGGCGCACTTGCGGGCAGTTCGCTCCAACTCGATCCCGAAGGGGTTGCTAAGGACCTGGGATTCAGGTGCAGGTTCCAGAACTCCATGGATGCCGTGTCGGATCGGGATTTCGTTGCGGAAGCACTGTTTTCCTTGGCCATGACGGGAATCCACTTGTCCAGGATGGGCGAGGAGATTGTCCTTTGGACAACCGAAGAGTTCGGCTTCATGGGACTTGACGACGCTTTTTCAACCGGCAGCTCGATGCTGCCACAGAAGAAAAATCCCGATATTGCCGAATTATGTAGGGGAAAGAGTGGGAGGCTGGTAGGAAATCTCACCGGACTTCTCGTCACCCTCAAAGGGCTTCCGTTGGCGTACAACCGGGACCTTCAAGAGGACAAAGAGGCGGTCTTCGACTCCATAGACCAAATAAAACTGGCATTACCCGCTATGACCGGAATGCTGGTCACCGCCACATTCAAGACGGCCGCGATGGAGAACGCTGCAGACGGGGAATCGGCAGCCGCAGTCGATTTGGCGGAATGGCTTGTCGACAGAGGGGTTCCTTTTCGTAGGGCGCACTCGATGGTTGCAGAGAAGGTAAAGGAGTCCGCCGAGCGACACGTATCGTTTTCCGAGCTGATTGAGCAGGACGGCGAGTTTGGTGCCGCGGCAGCCGCTCTTTTGGCGCCGGGCATAGCAGTACAAAGGCGGACCACACCTGGAGGGGCCGGACCGTTGCCGGTTTCCAAGCAGATAGAGGAGCTGAGGAGCGTTCTTGACGCTGATGCATCCCGAGTTGCGGAGTGGCTTGGGTCGATTCCGGAGACAACCTGATTCTGAGAGAGGTCGAACGGATTGTTGGCCTCCCGGTACAGGAGGCTGCACAACTCATTCTCGGTCATAGGATCGAGGTCGGCGAACTTGGTTTCACGATTACTGAGGTTGAGGCCTACGCAGGAGACGATGATCCCGCAAGCCATGCTTGGCGCGGAGAAACCAAGAGAAACCGATCGATGTTTCTGCGCGGCGGCACACTCTACGTCTATTTCACCTATGGAATGCACTGGTGCTCCAATGTCGTTACCGGACCCCCTGGTGTTGCTTCTGCTATCTTGATCCGGTCAGTCGTTTGTGACAGTTCCGATATGGGGACGGTTGGGCGAACCGATGGACCGGCGAGGTTCTGTAGAGAGGCTGGAATTTCGGGACAAGACGATGGGACCGATCTGCTCGCTCCTGGTTCACGAATCCGGCTTGCCGACGGGAGTCCTCCTGGAGCTGGAAAAATAATGCGTGGCCGCCGGATCGGGATTTCAAGAGGACGGGAATTCGAATGGCGCTATTGGATTCAGGCCTGACAATTTACTCTTGTCGGCAGATCGCCGCCGATATTATTTGCCGGCACTTTCGAGCGCTATTTGCATTTAGCGCGCCGATACCTTCTGCAAACCTATTGATACAAGCCAAAAGTTGCGTGTATAACAGGGGCTAGGGCAGGCACGTCGCCTACGACGCACGGGATGGGTAGATAATTGATAGTT
>DAIDIS010000231.1 GCA_027451785.1 Acidimicrobiales bacterium | reverse complement strand
TTGGGCATGACTAAAGCTCAAAGGACGGCGGCACAAAGGGCATTCACCATGGCCGCCGAGAAATTGCCCGAAAATCCGAGCACGGCAGTAGTGCCGGGTGTAATTCTCCTGGATGGGACTCATGATTACTTGGGCTCAGGATTCGAGCTACCCGAGAGTTGGACGGTGGGCGGGCGCCCGGAAATCATAACGATCGCCAAGGGCGACACACGCTCCTTTGCGATTGCAGCGGCGTCTGTTTTGGCAAAGGTAACACGAGACAGGTTCATGATCGCGCTCGGGGAGCAGCACCCCGAATACGGCTTTCCCTCGAATAAAGGGTATCCGGCGCCAACTCACAAAGAGGCACTTGCAAATCACGGGCTTACCCCACTTCACCGGCTGAGCTGGTCATTCGTCGAAACTCTTGGGTTGTCGAGTCAGACGACCATAAGTGTGGAAAAACAACAACGGTTTCAATTGGGATTGTGCCAGGATTGATATGCACACGAGAGGGGAAGCAATGAGCAGCGATAGCGCCGGTTTTGATGCGTGGTCGGCGATGCTTCAGAGGATCGACGAAGCTGCGGCGCTGATCGGCCTGGACCCCAATGTGCACAAGAAGCTCCGGGTGCCCAGGAGGATTCTTGAGGTTGCGGTCCCGGTCAGGATGGACGACGGCAGGCTCGAAGTCTTTACGGGATGGAGGGTCCATCACGATACGTCGAGAGGTCCAGCTAAGGGCGGCATACGTTTTCACCCTGATCTTGACCTCCGGGAGCTGAATGCGCTTGCAGCCGCTATGACGTTTAAGACCGCCGTAGCCGGGTTGCCTTTTGGCGGGGGGAAGGGAGGAGTCAGATGTGACCCTTCGATGCTCTCGTTGTCCGAACTTGAGAGGTTGACAAGGCGTTATGCGGCGGAAGTTGCTCCTTTAGTTGGCCCGGAGAGGGACGTCCCGGCGCCGGACGTGAATACCAACGAGCAGATCATGGCTTGGTTTGCGGACACTTTGTGGATGCTCTCGGGTGAGGCGGGATGGGCTTCCGTAACCGGAAAGCCCGTAGTCATGGGCGGTATGACGGGGCACGCAGGCGCAACATCGTCGGGTGTTGTTACCTGCATCAGGGCAGCAGCCGACAAGCTGGGCATCGACCTGGTAGGGGCCAGGGCGGTCATCCAAGGGTTCGGAAACGTCGGAGGTCCACTTGCCTTCCTTCTCTCCTCCGCGGGAATGAGGGTCGTTGCGGTCTCGGATGTGGAGGGAGCCGTATACAATCCTTCCGGCTTGGAGGTTTCGGAACTTTCGGACCACGTGCGCTTGCACAAGACGGTAGCTGGGTTTGCGGGGGCGGAGTCAATATCCAGGGATTCAATCTGGGACGTACCTTCCGAGGTGATGGTTCCGGCGGCACTGTCGGGCGCGATCACCGCAGAGATCGCACACAAGGTCCAGGTGTCATTCATAGTGGAGGCCGCGAACGGGCCGACAACTCCGGAGGCCGACGAGGTATTTGCCGAAAGGGGAATCCCGGTAGTCCCGGACATACTCGCAAACACCGGCGGGGTGACCTCCTCCTATTTCGAATGGGCGCAGGACAAGCAGGGTTTTGCCTGGGATCCGGAAATGACGGCGGCAAGGCTACGGAAGTTCATGGAGGAGGGATTCGAGGCCGTCTGGGCCAAGGCGGACCTCCTCAAGGTCCATATGAGGCTTGCTGCCTACGCTATTGGGCTGGAGCGCGTTGCCGAAGCCATAGTTGTCAGAGGTGTCTTCCCTTAGCGATTACCCCTGCGATTGGGTACGCTCGCATCATGTCATGGGATTTCGCAACCGAGCCTGAGTTCGAAGAAAAGCTTCAATGGATGTCCACGTTCGTGAAGGAAGAGGTCTTCCCCCTGGAAGTCCTTGACGTGGGTTTCGAGTCGCTCTTGAGCCTGATGAAGCCGCTTCAAGAGAAGGTAAAGGAACAGGGATTGTGGGCTTCGCACCTCCCGCCTGAGCTGGGCGGTGGGGGTTTCGGTCAGGTAAAGCTCGGCTTGATGAACGAAATTCTCGGACAGTCGTACCTGGCGCCCTTCGTCTTCGGAAACAACGCCCCCGACTCGGGCAACGCGGAAATTATCGCTGTGGGCATGGAGCTGTCGGGAAAGCACGATCATAGGGAAAAGTGGTTGGAGCCGCTTCTGGCTGGGAAGCTTCGGAGCGCATTTTCGATGACTGAGCCAAACACGGCGGGCTCCGATCCGAAGCTTCTTTCGACCCGGGCGGTCAAGGATGGGGGCGAGTGGGTAATTAATGGCCACAAGTGGTTCACTACGAATGGCTCGATTGCCGATTTTCTGGTGGTCATGGTCGTTACCAATCCAGACGTGCATCCATACCAGGGGTCGTCAATGTTTATCGTGCCTGTGGACACCCCGGGGGTTGAGATCATCAGGGATGTTCCGACCATGGAGCACCCGGAAGAGCATTTTGGCGTTTTTGGAGGGCACACCGAGATCCTCTATAACGATGTCAGGGTCCCCGCCGAGAACATGATCGGGAATGAAGGGCAGGGCTTCCTCCTGGCCCAAATGCGGCTGGGACCGGGCCGAATTCATCACTGCATGAGGTGGTTGGGCCAGTCCAGGCGTGCATTTGACATGATGTGTGAGCGAGCAGTGTCCAGATACGCCCACGGTTCCACTTTGGCTGAGAAGCAGACGGTTCAAAACTGGATTTCGGAGTCGATGGCAGAGATGACGGCGGCGAGACTGCTCACTTTGTACGCAGCTTGGAAGATAGACCAAGAGGGATCTTCGGCTGCGAGAGTCGAGATTGCGATGATCAAATATCACGGTGCCACTGTTCTCTACAACGTGATTGACAGGGCGCTTCAGGTCCACGGATCGCTGGGATTTTCCACTGATCTTCCTTTGGAACTCATGTATCGGGCTGCCCGGGCGGCGAGAATTTATGACGGTCCGGACGAGGTGCACAAGATGACTGTTGCCCGATCTGTCCTGAAGGCCTATAAAGCGGTTGAAGTGCCGAGTGAGCACATTCCATCAAGGCGCGAGGCAGCGAGAGCCAAGTTCGCTTCGATGTTGGACACATTGAGTGCGAATAACTAACGAAAGGGTAAAGGTGGCTTGGTGAAGGGATGTTGAGAAGCCGCCGCGACGAGGGGATGAAGTTCCTGCCTTTCGAGGAGGCGCAGAGCTACAGCAACATCGTGGTTGACGGAGCACCGGGACCGCGCACCGTAATCGCACTCTCTCACTGGCCCAAGTCCGGTACGCCTCAGGAGCTCTTGAGGGATACCAGCGCCGCAATCGCTTTCGCTTACCTGGACGTGCTGGCGGGAGGACCCCTTGGGTCACACACGGCCGGCTACCCCAGGGCCAAGATTGTGACCAACGACCATTTTGATGTTGATGGGCTTGTTTCCCTCTATATCCTCACGCATCCTGACCCGTCTTCGCTGGAGCGGGGAAAGCTCACTGACATCGCTTCCGCGGGCGATTTCCGAACCTTCGAGCAATTGGGCTCCTACCAGGCGGCGATCGTGTTCGAGAAGCTGGGCCAACAGGAGGAGGAGCGGCTTCGTGCGACGGGGGTGAGCGACTACTCCGAGCTATGTGGGGCGGTCTACTCTTCGGCTCTCCGAAGGTTTGACGAGGTACTCGGTGACTTACGGGCCTACGAAAGCTTCTGGTCGAGCGAAATCGACGAATACCGGATGACAAAGGAAGATCTGGAATCCGGATCGGTGGTTCTGGAGGAGGTCCCTCAATTGGACCTCGCCTTCGTCACTGCACCCGAAGGAATGCCGATATCGCGTGCGGCGGTCTTCGAGCGGTCTCATGCCTCGCTCATGACATTCTTCGAAGGGCCGGCAATTAGGACTTTCTATAGGTATGAGTCATGGGTGCTCCTGGTCTCCAGGAGTGTGAGGCCTCGGGTTGACTTGTCGGGCTTGGCAATGCGGTTGAATGAGCTTGAGCAATCGGGTGCCTCTTGGCGGTTCGGGGGCGTGAGAGCAATCATCCCAGTGCTTGCGCCCCTGACATCAGAAATCGCAATGCCCGAAGGGCGCAACAGCGGACTAGCCCCGACTTCGATCGGTTGCCAAGAGTACCGGGAGATCCTTCTTGGCTTTCTTGAGAAGAACCCCCCCAGCTGGAGTCCCTGGAAAGGCGACTGAGCGGTTCTCTGCCAGCGCTTTTCCCTTGTCTTTGCGAGCGACCAAGCGGAATGGAGTGCGTTGCGGCTATTCTGACCGCCCGTGCCTCATATTAACGCTGGCGATACTGCGTGGGTTCTGGTTTCTGCCGCCCTGGTTCTTTTCATGACTCCAGGCCTTGCCCTTTTTTACGGGGGGATGGTCAGGTCCAAAAACGTCCTGGCCATCATGGTCCAGATCGCAATGTGCATCGGAGTCGTTAGCATTCTGTGGGTACTTGTCGGGTTTGCGCTTTCCTTCGGTCACGACGCGGGAGGTGGGATTATTGGAGATCTAAGGCTTTCAGGCCTGTCTCACATAAACGCGGGAATCCCAGGATTCAAGGGCCTTCACATCCCGCCTTTGGCGTTCGTGACTTTCCAGATGATGTTCGCCGTTATAACTGCTGCATTGATAACCGGAGGTACGGCGGATCGCCTCAAGTTCCAGGGATTCGCATTATTCGTGGTGATTTGGCTGCTGATGGTTTATGCACCCTTGGCTCACTGGGCGTTCTCTCCCGGCGGATGGCTTGCGCATCGGGGGGTATTGGACTTCGCTGGCGGAACTGTTGTCGAGATCAACTCGGGGTTCTCGACTCTTGCGGTCGTAGCGGTCATTGGGCGTAGATCAGGGTGGCCCAAGTCTCCGATGCTTCCGCATTCGATCCCACTGACTTTCGTTGGCGTCGGAATCCTTTGGTTCGGCTGGTTCGGCTTCAACGCGGGCTCCGCTCTATCTGCTGGTCACGTTGCAGCGATTGCCCTCCTCAATACGCAGCTGGCAGCGTGTGCGGGACTACTCGGATGGATCCTGGTGGAGCGCTTCACGGAAGGGACCTATACGACACTGGGGGCGTCATCTGGAGCTGTAGCCGGAATGGTGTCCATCACTCCCTGCGCCGGATTCGTAGGCGTAATGCCGGCGATCGTAATCGGACTTGCAGCGGGGGTGGCATGCGTTCTTGCGGTGCGGGTCAAGTTCAGGTGGAAGTATGACGACTCCCTCGACGTCTTCGGGGTTCACGGGATCGGTGGGGTCGTCGGGATGGTCTTGTTGGGGCTGTTTGCAGCGAAGTCCGTTAATGCAGCCGGCGCGAACGGACTCTTCTCGGGCGGAGGATTCCACCTGCTTGGGTTACAGCTTCTTGCTACTTTGGCGTCTGCAGCGTGGGCCTTCGGGATATCGTGGCTGATCGCCCAGGCTGTCCACAGGACGGTTGGGATGAGGGTTGCTCCTGCGGCTGAGTTTGAAGGACTCGATACCGCAGAGCATGCTGAAAGGGCGTATTCGACTGAAACTTAGGGGCTCAAGCGCCGTGCTCGAACCCCAAGCCGTTTAGAACTCCTCCTAGAAATCCGTTGCAGCCAAGACCTCGTCTTGGAGCTGCTTATACTCCGGCGAGTTGGTCAATGGGAGCAGGGACATCAGTTTTCCCATGTCGCCAGTCACCTTAATACGTCCTTGCATGAACGCAGTGTTTGCATCCATCTCGCCCTTGGTGATCCTTAGGGCATCCTCGTAGGACTGCGACAGCGTCATCTCGGCATCGTCCAACTTCCCTGTCTTTGCTTCCTTTAGAACGCCGTCCTGGATGATCCAGTAGTAGTGGGAATCACCCTCGGGGCCGCCTACTACCTCATATTGCATCCGGGCATTGACGCCAGGGCGTACCGGCTGGGATGCCGACATGGTGACGAGTTGATCCATCCACTCTTCGCTAAGCCACTTTGCCATTTGATCTTCGGCTCCTTCCAATCTGTTCGCCAGCCATGATCTTAGCTACGGACAAGCGCAGAAAGTCGCGGGATTTCAACCTATTCCGGAAAACAGGTCGGCTTCAGGAAGTTGCTGTGGCACAAGCTGCGATTTCAACGGGCCGGGGCCCCTAAACGGCCATGAGTGCACAGCGCCATTCTCGTTAACTGCGGCAAGGATGTACTCGTCGAACGGGTATAACTCGGAAGCCACTTCGTCACCCAATCCGAACCAGAAAGGTGATTCTGGATCGATCTGAGTTCGGTGTGCTCGAAGGGCGTCCAGCCGTACTTGTCCGTACCCGTTCACCGGAATCCTTGTCGTTATGTCTCCATCGCGAGCCCTCCTGTTGAGGAACCGCTCATCGAAAGGGGACTTGAGCCCTCGGTCCAGGAAGGCCTGATGAGATGCCTCGATCCTGCCCCGACTGAATACGGAGTAGTAGAGCTTCTTCGGCGCAAATACCTTGCCAAGCTCTGCTGCTCGGCGGAAAGCCTTCGTAGTCAGCTCATGGACTCTTTGGTGATCCGGATGGGGATACCAATCCGACTCGTCGTCATAGGCTATGACCACCTGCGGCCTATAACGGTCAAATAGGGCAAAAAGCTTCTCCATGGCCTCTCCGCCATCCGCCCGGGCGAAGCTCCTGGGATCATTGTTTTCCTCCGCGCCCTTCATTCCCGAGTCGCGATAGCCGAGAAGCTCGACGGCGTCGTACCCGATAATCCGCCTCGATTGTTCCAATTCGCCCATCCTGATTTCGGAAAGACGTTTACGGTTCTCGTCGGAGTCCATAGCCGGGTTGAGGATCGAGCCCGCTTCGCCGCCCGTACAGCACACGAGCACAGTCTTTGCACCTTGATCGTGATACCGGGCCACGGTTGGTGCGCCTTTTGAAGCCTCGTCGTCTGGATGGGCGTGGATTGTCATGAGGCAGAGAGCCTTTTCGCCCTCTCTTTCATGGCTCTCGGTTCTCATTCGGGACGGTTACCGTTCTTTCTGGACACGTCGCGAAGCTCCCGATATGAGATCAGGTGGATGCCTTCGCGC
>DAIDIS010000230.1 GCA_027451785.1 Acidimicrobiales bacterium | reverse complement strand
GCTTTCGGAGATGCGAAGTTCTTCGGAGCGGACAACGCGTCGGCCATTTCATCCAGCGTTGCCCACATTATTCCCGTTCCCTTATCGGCTGGATATTGGGTGGCCACAAGGGACGGCACGGTCAACGGATTCATGACCTCGATCGCTTCGTCACGGGTTACCGTGGGCACCAGCTGGGTGGTCGGAGGGGCTGCGTACCCGAACGGGACCGGCTATTGGATTGCTCTTGCGGATGGAGCGGTGTTATCCGGCGCGGTCGGGGCAATATCGAGCTCTCCCGCTCAGCCATCAGGGATCATTGGACTCCAAGGGAGTCACTTGACCTTGAATGGGTTGCCCTACACGTTTTTCGGGGTGAACGCTTATGAGGCGGCGACATCTTGGGGCGAGAATGCGGGTTGTGGTTCGGAGCTCACCAATGACCAGCTTGACTCGATCTTCTCTTCGTTGCCCCCGAACTCGCTTGTAAGGATTTGGGCATTCCAGGGTTCTATGGCAACCAATGTCACAACGGGCCAGATAGATTGGGGGCCTTTGAACCGGGTGTTCAATGCGGCGGAACAGTTCGGCCAGAAGTTGATCGTAGCGGTATCGGACCAGGGCGGGACTTGCGACAATCAACATTGGCAGGATCTCGCATGGTATTCAGGAGGGTTCCAGAACGTCTACAACCTCCCCGGCAACTCGGCGGGAACGGGCTTGACCCCCCTTTCGTATTGGCAATATCTTCAGGAACTCGTCCAGCGATATCGCACCTCTCCAGCGCTCGGGATGTGGGAACCTATCTCGGAGCCCGAAGCCTCGAGTTGCCCGGCCCTGTTCGAGCCCACGAATTGTGGCGGACACCAGACGTGCCCTGATGAAGTAGCCGCTTCTCAGGCGCTGCGATATTTCTTTGATGTCGTGGGCGGGGAGATTCACACTCTTGACCCGGTACACCTGGTCGAGAGCGGCACCTTGGGGTCGGGTCAGTGTGGTCTTGAGGGCAGTGATTTCGCTTACGTCTCCGCCAGTCCGGGAATCGACGTTCTCTCCTATCATGATTACTATCCCGGCGACGAGCCTATGGGTGGGGACCAGTGGAACGGGATTGCGGTCCGGATTGCTCAGGCAATATCGATCGGGAAGCCCATAATTGCAGGCGAGATGGGGATAACCGGCGGGTCGTATCCGGGTTGCGAATCCGACGCGGCCCGCGCCGACGAATTCGAGGCCAAAGCAACTTCTCAGTTGTCAGCCGGCACAGCCGGGGTACTACTTTGGGATGAAGTGCCCTCGGCATCCGTGTCCTGTAGCTACGACATCGGTCCGGGTGACCCTGCTATTCCGGCTTTGAGTTCGTTGGTGGGGGGCTTAGTCGGGTAAGCCTGCGGAAGTCTTTTTTGATCTTTTGTTGAAGGCCCAGGCCGTCAGCAGCAAAATGACCACCAGCGATACCACTGACGCCGTAACGGGCGTACTGGTTGAATTGGTTGCGTTAGCCGGACTCGCGAGCTTAGCCCCAACAAGGAAAGGTTGGGAAAAAATCTTCGGCTGAGAGAAGTCGTTCTGGTCCTCGCCGATATATAGCGAACAGATGTGCGTGGAGTCGCATTTGGGGATGCTGTCGGCTGGCTCGTATGGTCTCCATGGAGTTTTTTCGAGAGTGTAGGAAGGCTCCGAGAACGAACCGTCAGCGCCGACGATTACCGTATCTTGGTTCACCGTATTGCCGTCGCAGTACAAGTCGGTTTGAGGCAGCTTCGACAGTTGGCCGCCTGAATCGCCACACTCAAGAATCTCGATTCCCGTGCCTGGCTTGAAGAAACCGTTCGGCCCTACATGTAAAGCAATTTGCTGTCCGCTCTTCAGTCCCGAGGATAGCGAAGGACTTATAGATGCCACAGGGGCGGCAGAGGCGCCAACGCCAGATAATGTCGCTGCGAATGCAATGTGGCCCGAAGCCGCAAAGCTGGCTGCAATCGCCGACGGAACCGAGATGCTTAGAGCCGTAAATCCTGCTGCGATTAGCCTCCTGACGTCGCTCTTCATGTCTGTCGTTCCTCGTTTCCTAGGTTGTAGCGGAGATCAAGTTTTCTTGCTCGCCTCAGAAAGGCGGCGACGACGGCAATACCTGCAATTGGAAGTAGGACCGCAACGGGCGATTCTGGAGCATTGGGGGGTGGCCCCGCTTGAGGGCTCTGTAACCAGTCCGGGTCGAACCCACCTGTTATCGCTTGCTTGAAGTACCTCGGCGGAAAGCCGGAACCAACCAAACGTGCACCGTCGAACGACAAGAACGTAGTGAAGATCCCGAGTTTCTCATCAACTTCGTCGACGTAAGCGAGCTCGTTCCCGTCAGCGGAAAGCGAAGGCGAAAGATCGAATGTCTCGCCAGGGCACATCGGAATGCAGATCTGCCTTCCCGTAGTTGCATTGACGTAAATTGGAGAAAGATCACTGCCTGAAGATGACATGGAGTAGAGCTGCCTATCTCCGCACTCGCGGTTTGACTCGAACACAACCTCCTCGTGACCTTGAACTAGTGAAACGTTCGGCTGTGCGTCGAAAGTTCCTTCATTGCCGGCGGCGGCGGACAAATCGAAGAAGGAAAGAGTCCTTGTGTCAGCTCGGTAAATGTGTGAGTGCCCGAATGCGCTGCGAACGAAATATACCTGGGCGGGATTCGTGGGAGAAAAGACCGCTTGACTGTCGCTTACTAGGGGAGAGACGCGCTTGAAAAGCGGTGACGGCGGTCCAGGTAGCGAGGTGGGAACCAGCCAAAGTTGGCTTGGGGCTCCAGCCACCGACCTGGTGAAGACGATTTGGCCCGAACCGTCCGGGTCCCACGCCGGTTCGGTGTCGCGATCGGTCGAGCCTGAAGTTACCTGGGTTGGGACTGCGAACGAACCCGTCGGGATGCTCGCCTGGATCGTGTAGATAGCCGAGTGCCATGGCTCAGAATACAGGGAGTAGGCGATCTGGGTTCCGTCGGGCGAAGTCGATGGATGCGATGGGTCGCCAGCTTCGCAGGTCAGCTGTCGCTTAGAGCCGCTTGTGGAATCCAACTCCCATATCTGCTTGTCCAAGCCGGCAGGAGGTAGGCAAGTTGGCGAATTGGAGCGGGCTATATAGATGATCTCTCCGGCCAGGCCGGGACTCTGTGCATAAGCCGGTTGCGCGTTATCGAACCCAACGCCCACTGGGTAGGTGACTAAGAAGCCGAATCCTGAAGCCAGGGCGATGGAAAAGGTAATTGATCGAGCCGCAAGTGTTTGGCAGAGCATCCATCAAAAAGCCTAGGAATCCCAGGTAACAGCAAGGACAAATCGTATATAGCGCAGAGTGAACTTTAAGTTATTTTTGGTCGATTGGTAGGAGGTCAAGAATATTCGCACTCACTGTAGTCACGCGAAGTAGGCGTATCGCTACAGAGCGTCGGAACATCTTCCGATACCCATCAGGTGATTCGAATATTCGGGGGGGCGCTATTGGCGAGCGCTGTCATCGTTGGGCCCCTGATCCAAGAACAAGCTTTCGGCAATACCTTTGCTTCCAACGCCATCGACACGGCCGCCGTGTCGGCGACCGTCCTGCCCGGGGACCCGGGACCGTCTACGGCCTTCCCGAAATTGTCGTTCGCTGCCCCAAGCGGGACGAATGGCGGTAATTCTTCGCCTTCGCCTTCGCCTTCGCCTTCGCCTTCGCCTTCGGCTCCCGCCGAGGGTCATGTGGCGAACGGTGAACAGATCGGCGCCCCCGCCGTTCCTCACAGCCAAAAAGTCTCGTTTGAGCTGGCTCTATCTTCGCCCCACCCCAATGCCCTGGCGCGGGAAGTTGCCGGTCTGCTCAACCCGAACTCCCCTCTGTATCACCATTGGCTTAGTGCTTCGCAGTTCCGGCAAAATTTCGGGCCGACGCAGAGCGAGGAAGCAATGGTGGGCTCTTGGGTCAAAAGCTCGGGCCTACAGACCGTTTCGGATATTCCCGGTGGCTTCATCGTCTCCGGCCAGGCCGGAACAGTCGAAGCCGCTCTCGGCGTAAAGCTTGTAAGGTCACTTCTTCAAGGCGGAGGCGCCGAGGGCATCCAAGCCGTCGGAACGCCTGTCCTACCCTTGTCGGTCGGAAATGCCCTATCCGGCATTGTCGGTCTGGAAGCGGACGCTTCCCCTCGTCCCGACCTAGTCGACCTTGGCTCTGGCGCTTCCGGTCTGATTGGCGACGGGACAGCCGGCGTCACCGTACCTTCACACCTATCTCCGAGAACAGCATCAACGTCGAGCGGTTGTGCTCCAGCCGATCAGTTCTCGTCATCGAGCGCGTACCCTACAGTCGCCGATGCCGGACAGCTCTATGGCGCCGGCACGATGTCCGGACAGAATCTTCTCGGCGGGAACTCCGCCATCGGGTTGATCGAGCTGGCGGGCCATGTGCAAAGCGATGTTGACGCTTACCTTGGCTGCTTCGGAATTCCGGACCAGGTTTCAACGGTCTCGGTCGACGGAGGCGGGCAGGTCGACTCCGGCTCCACGGGGACCTTGGAAGCGAATGTGGACATCGAAGGGGCAGCCACGATTGCTCCTCAGTCATCCATCGTTTCCTACGAGGCTCCCGATACTTCCTCGGGTTTCTACGACGCATTCAGCGCAGCTGTAAATGAAGACACCGTAAAGGTGATCTCCAACTCCTGGGGCATATGCGAGCCGTTGGCAGGTAACGAGATGCAGGCGATGCACGTTCTGTTCGAGCAAGCTGCCGCCCAAGGCCAGACTGTTGTGTCCGCGTCCGGCGACTCCGGCTCCGAGGGATGTTATTCCCAAGACGGCTCGACTGACCTGGACGTGCAGTACCCTGCGTCGGATCCCTATGTGACCGCTGTCGGAGGGACCCAGCCGATCAGCCCCTCGAACTTCTCGTCGCAATCCGTTTGGAATGGCACCGCCGGCGCGGCGGGCGGCGGGCTATCCCGCTATTGGGCGCAGCCTTCATGGCAGTCGGGCGTTGTGTCCTACGGCTGGAACGAGACCGGCAACCAATGCGGCCAGGCGTGTAGGGCTGTTCCTGATGTTGCGGCTCTCGCGTCTGGGGAGGTCTTCTACAGCGGCGGGACGCTTCGTGCTGTGGGCGGAACTTCGACTGCATCTCCACTGGTAGCCGCGTTGGTGGCTGATGCCGAAACCACTTGCCAACAGAACCTGGGCCAGTTGTCTCAGCCGCTTTTCTCCCTTGCGAAGTCGGGAGGTATTTCTCTCGTGGCTCAGGCAATTACTTCCGGCAACAACGACTTCACCGGAACCTACGCGGGAAAGGACTTCCAGGCCGGCCCCGGGTACAACATGGCCGCAGGACTCGGAGCATTGATCGGCACGTCGATCGAATGCCCCGAGGTCGACTGGATGACAAACTCGCATACATCGGCCGGATCAACAATCACGTTGACGGGAACGGGGCTCCAGGGCTCGGAGATTTATTTTGGATCTCAGAAAGCTGAGGTGAGCGCGTCGACCACTCAATCGGCGACGGTGGTCGTGCCTGCTCAAGCACCGGGTTCTGCTGCGACCGTCGTTGTAAGTGCTACCAACTCGTTCG
>DAIDIS010000229.1 GCA_027451785.1 Acidimicrobiales bacterium | reverse complement strand
TAGCTATTGTTAGCGCATGTTTGCTTCAAGCGTATCCCAATCTGGACGTGACTATGCCGTAACTAACCTCAACGTCAGTAAGGTCTACTTCAAGTTACCAGCAACTTTGAGATTTTGGAATAGGACGCTGCGAGCGGGCCGACGGATTTAATCACCCACAGTCTCGTCTAGATCTCTTTGGGCTGGGCAAGGCCAAACTGGGTATATTGAGGAACGAACTGCATTTGTTGTCCCAGGGTGCAATCAAGCGCAGGTCGGCAATCGTTTGCCCCCGTTGTAGGCAATCATGTCCATGAATCCGGAGACTACCGGTGGGATCTCGGTAGAGAGGGAGGAAGGATCCAATTCGAGGTAAGCGACCCGCAGGTTCGCCACGATACGTTCTGCCTCGCCGTACGTAGCCCATTCGCCCAAAGAGCAACGGGAAGCAGCATCCAGGGGCGAGAGGCCCGCTTTCAATGCCTCCTTTGCCGTTCTCTCAACGAACTCAAGGTATCTTTCAACCTCGACCAAGTATTCCGGCGTACAGGGTTGGCCGTGCCCGGGGACAATTAGGGCAGGAGCGAAGGATTTAATTGCTGCGAGAGATTTTCTAGTGCCCTCCAGCGATCCCGCGAGAAAAAACGGCGTTCCACGATGAAAGACCAGGTCGCCGGTAAATAGGATTCGGCCCTCCGGGAGCCAGACCATCAAATCGGCGTCGGTATGTGCCGGGAACCCAAGTGGGTGGAGTTCAACAACCTTGCCTCGGCATGGTAATCGCATTGGTTGGGACACGGTTACGTTTGGGGCAACTGGCGTGATGTCACCCCAATCGATCGGAGAGAAAGGTATGCCTGCCAACTCTTTCGTGACGGTCATAATCTGCTCCGTGCAGTTGGGGTGGCCGTAGATCTCGGCATTATCGGCCAAGCAATTGCCGTTGGTGTGATCGCCGTGAGGGTGAGTATTTACCAGGTGGAGTACGGGTGCACCCGTGAGCGTGCAAGCCTCCGCAAAGAGTGATTCCGACCTCGCCAGGGTGGCGCAGGTGTCAATAAGAAGTGATCCCTGGTCGAGCGAAACAATACCGGAGTTGTTGAGCCACCAGCTTCCATCACCTTGAAGGCGCGCCCAGACTCCGTTACCAAAATCTTGGTTGAAAACAGCGCGACAATCCACGAAAAGAGAAGATACTTCGGCTACAATCAATCTCACCAGAGAAAGGGGGTGGTCCAACTGAGTCAAATACGATTTGGGACCCTGGAGGTGGCTGGCCGCTAGTCGGCTTGCTGTACGACTGGTGAATCCAAACCGGTCACCGTCCTCTTGTCCTATCCAGGAAGTAGTCCCGCCTGGAGCAGTCCGGGACAGAGAGTCGAATATCAGCAAAAAGTCATGACAATGGCCCGTCCCCTTGGGGGGCGGGCCATTGTTGCGCTATCGAAGCGCTTGTTACCCAGGCACGGAAGCCTGTATTGCCTCGGCAAGTTCCCTCGCCGATCTTTCGGGATCGCCCGACTCGGTCAAGTACCTGACGACCACGAAGCGGCTCGCCCCTGCCGCCGCCAATTCAGGAATCGACTTAGGTGTAACTCCTCCGGTGACAAAGAAAGGAGGGACCTTGCGATCCTTTTCCGCATCTGCGGCTTGGCGCAGGTAACTCAAGCCGGTGCCCTCTCGGCCCGGCTTGGTCGGAGTTGATACCACCGGGCCGGCCGAGATGTAGTCCACCGGCTCGTGTCGCGCTGTGAGCAGCTCCGAAGTTTGGTGAGTGGAGAGCCCTATGACTGCATCGGGTCCCAAGATCTGCCGGCAAAGCGATGGGGGAGCGTCTTCTTGGCCTACGTGGACACCGTCGGCACCGCAGGCGACGGCCAGATCCGGACGGTCGTTCAGAATAAAGGGGACTCCAAGGTCGTTGCAGAGCCTTCTCAACTCTGTGGCCCTTGAGAGAAGAGGCTTGGCGTCGAGGTTCTTTTCCCGGAACTGAACGATGTCCACACCACCGCGGACCACCTTGGAAACAAAATCCAAAAGGTCATCACGATCTCCAACGCAAACGTAGAGCCTCCTGCCACCCAGAGCATGATTGATCATCGAGTTTCCAGCTGCGTTGGGCGTGAGATTGCTGTGGCCGTGCTCACTTTGCTTGTTGTGCTGCTTTCATCGCCTTCTTGGTTTCCTTGACCTTGGCAAAGGCCTCCGGGCTGGAAACGTCAGCTACGGAAATGTAGGTGCCGTCCTGCCCGTAAGGATCAGTAGCCTGCTTCCAGCCATCAGGGCGGATTCCCAGCTGCTTTGCAAGGAGTGCTGCGAATATCTTGGCTTTTTGCGGTCCGAACCCGGGTAGGTCGGAGAGCCTTTGAATCAGCTCGTCACCCGTCTTGGCCGTCTTCCAAAGGGCGTCGGCCTTGCCGTTGTACTTGCTTGCGATAATCGCGCAGACCGCTTGAACCCTTTCCGCCATGGAGCCGGGGAAACGGTGCAGAGCGGGACTCTCCGAAAAGATTGCCGACATTCGTTCAGGATCGTAGCTTGCGATCTCTGAAGCATCGAGTCTCTTCGCCGGTGACGCAGGACTCATTCGAATAAGGAGGTCGTAGGGAGACTTGAACGCACGCTCCATCGGGACCTGTTGGTCCAGAACCATCCCGATCAGGAGGGCAAGTGGATCTCTTCCGAGGAGCTTGTTGGCGTCAAGATCGCGTGTCAGGTGGAGGGGGTCATTCGGCACCCTGGAAAGTTTAGGGGTTTCACCTGGGGGGTAAACCTATAGGCGGTCCCTTTTGGCGAGACCCTGATCAAGGCTGTGCCAGTTTGCTGGCGGATGTGTGAAACACCTCACCGGTTGTGGCTGATTATGGGAGGTTCTACCTTTCCCATGGCCCCGGGCTGTCCTTGGCCATACCGTAGTTGGATATGGCATCTTGAAGCTTGCCGGTACTGATTGATCCTTCCCGGTGTAGGAGGCTAAGCACCGCAACAACTATCGAAGGGGCATCGACCTCGAAGTACTTCCGGAGTGCTTGCCTCGAATCCGATCTTCCAAAGCCATCAGTACCCAGGGAGGTGTAGGGCCGCGGCACCCAGCGAGAAATCTGGTCCGGGACCGCCCTTATGTAGTCGGAGACGGCGACGACGGGACCTTTGGACTCGGCGATGCAACGAGTGACACGCGAAACTCTGGGTTCGGAAGCAGGGTTGAGCATGTTCCAGCGCTCGACCTCCAAAGCGTCCTCGCGCAAGGTCTTGTAGGAAGTTGCCGACCAGCATTCGGTGGCGACACCCCACTTATCTGCCAGTTCCTGTCGCGCTTGCATTGCCACCGACCAGAGTGAGCCGGAAAATAGGATGGTCGCGTGGTGTTGGCTGATGCCCGCCTCGAGTCCGGCATCTCCGGTCGTCTCGGCGGGTCCGGCGAATCGATAGAGGCCGGACACAATAGCGGCGTCCAGGTCGTCTTTGGTGCCACCACCTGGAATTGCCTCGATTGCCTGGGCCGCCCCGGGCATTGGGTAGCTCTCGTTGTAGAGCGTGATGTAGTAGAGACCGTTGTGGGTCAGTTCTACGAACATGTCTTCAATACCGGCCTTCACTATCGCAGCAACCTCGTAGGCAAATGCCGGGTCGTAGGCTTTCACCGAAGGGATGACAGAGGCGAGAACGTGCGAATGCCCGTCGGCGTGCTGCAATCCTTCTCCGGGCAAGGTGGTCCGGCCGGCGGTTGCTCCCATGAGGAACCCTTTTGCACCTGCATCTGATGCTGCCCATATCAGGTCGCCGATCCTTTGGAATCCGAACATGGAGTAGAAAGTGAAGAACGGGAGCATGGGAATCCCGAAGTTCAGATGGGAAGTCCCCGCCGCTATGAACGAAGACATTGCTCCGGCCTCGCTGATTCCTTCTTCCAGGATGCGACCATCCTTGGCCTCGACATACGAGAGCAATAGTCCGGCGTCGACGGGCACGTAGCGCTGTCCAGTCGAGCTATAGATCTTGGATTCCCGGAACATGGCATCCATCCCGAAGGTCCTGGCTTCATCCGGAACGATAGGCACGACGCGCTCTCCGACCGACGGGTCTTTGAGGAGCTCTCGCAACATTCTCGCGAAAACCATCGTGGTCGAGGCGGCGACCTTGGCCGAACCTTCGTAATAACCGGCGAAAACTGAGTCTCCAGGCGTCCCCAGCGGTATCGACGGGTCCACTCGCTTTGGCAGGGAACCTCCGAGCTTCGTCCGTCGCTTCGAGAGGTAGTTTGCGATCTCCGATCCGGGATCAGGCCTCGCGTAGGGAGGAAGTCCTGCGGCCAAGTCTGCATCCTTTACGATGTCGCCAAGGTGAAGGCGGTCGCGCAGGGCTGCAAGCTGTTCGTGATTCATCTTTTTGATCTGGTGTGTGGAATTGCGGGCGGCAATCTCGGACCCCAGCATCCAGCCCTTTACGGTCTTTGCAAGGATTACGGTCGGTGCGCCTCGATGATCGACTGCCGCCTTGTATGCGTTATAGAGCTTCGCGTAGTCGTGGCCTCCGCGGGGCAATGACTCAAGTTCCTTGTCGCTCATTCCCTCGACCATCGTCTGAAGTCGAGGGTCGGGTCCGAAGAAATGTTCTCTGATGTAAGCGCCATTCTCTGTCGCGTACTTCTGGTACTCCCCATCCACGGTTGTGGTCATCTTGCCCAAGAGCAGACCTTCGCTATCCCTTGCCAGGAGCTGATCCCAGCCGGCCCCCCAAATGACCTTGATCACGTTCCACCCCGCTCCGCGGAATGTCGCCTCAAGCTCCTGTATGACTTTCCCGTTTCCCCGCACCGGTCCGTCGAGGCGTTGGAGGTTGCAATTAACGATGAAGGTGAGATTATCCAGCCGTTCCTGAGCGGCAAGCCTCAGAGCCGTCAGGGTTTCGGGCTCGTCTATCTCGCCGTCGCCCAGGAAACCCCAGATCCTTTTATGACCCGTAGAGGCGATGCCTATGTTTTCGAGGTAACGGGCGAAGCGTGCGAGGTAGATCGACATGATCGGCCCGAGACCCATCGACACGGTTGGAAACTCCCAAAAGGCAGGCATGAGCCTTGGGTGAGGATAGGACGAAAGCCCATAGCCGCCGGTGTTCGGAGTTGGTGGAGAGTCCTGCGAAGCTTCGAAACGGAATTTGTCGAGGTCCGTTTCTTCCAATCGTCCTTCCAGGAATGCCCTCGCGTAGATCCCCGGAGAAGCGTGCCCCTGAAAAAAGACCAGGTCGCCTGGGGTTGCCGCGATCATTTCGCCGTTTCTTTTGGCTGTAGTGCCCATTTGGCCCGGCCCGGCCGAATCGACGGATGATGGTTCGTCGTCGATTGGGTCTTTGCCCTTGAAGAAGTGATTGAAGGCAACTTCGTATAGAGAGGCGGAGCTGGCGTAGGTTGCAAGATGCCCCCCGATTCCCTCGGACTGGGCATTGGCCCTTACTACCATGGCAACTGCATTCCAACGGATCAAGGATCGGATTTTGCGTTCCATTTCCATGTCGCCGGGGAACGGAATCTCATCGCTCTTGGCAATTGTGTTGATGTAGGGAGACGTGACTGTGACCGGAAACCCGACCTTGACCTCATGTGCACGCTCCAAAAGCTTGGTCAGGATATACCTGGCACGCACCGGGCCATGTTCGGCCAAGAGGTCGTCAAACGAGTCGATCCACTCTCTCGTCTCGGTGGGGTCATTGTCGGGGACCTGCTGGGAAAAGCTTTCCAAATTCACATAATCAATTTTCTCACTCATCCCGGGCGAATGGGTGGGACGTGCGGGACGTTTTATACCCAGCACCTGCGTTGTGCAAAGCTTGGCCGATGGCATACCCGAATACAGCCGAAGCCAGGGCGCAGGTCAGGCGGCTATGGGAGTCGGCGGAAACAATTCATTTGGCCACTTACTTTTCCCAGGAATCGTATAACGCGTTCCAAGAAATTGGCCTCAAGGGATATTGGATGGGCTACTTTGCCGGACGTGCCGCCCCTCTGGGTTCCGCCAGCTCCGCCTTGGTTCAGGCAACTTTCTTCAACTTCTCTCCGGCCAGAGTTTCGAGGGCGATTCCTGACGCTTGGTCTTTTGCGGATCCGAGAACCGTTCTTGCGGCACGTCTAAAGGGTGTGACCGCAGCGCTGAGGAACATCTGGTCACTAGACGAGCATACGGAGGTGGAAGATTCGACCCTGGCGGGAAGCAGCCCTACCGAGGCGGGAGGCAACTCGCCCTTAGTCCCTACGGGAGCCGACTTAGGTCGAGTTTCCGAACTGGTCAGCCAGTTGGTTTCGCTTCAGGGAGCGGAGGGCCGACCGCTTGGAGCCGCCAATGCCGCTCTGTTGTCAGGCGACAACTCCATAGGTCAAGAGCTATTGCATGGAGAACCGGTGGCTACCATTTGGCAGGGTTGCACTGCTTTTCGAGAGTACCGCGGCGACGGGCACATAGCTCTTCTCGCCAATGCAGGGGTATCAGGCATCGAGGCCAATGTCTTGGCCTGTGCATGGGGATTGAGTGACAGGGAGATGCTCCAGGGAAGCCGAGGCTGGAGCGACGAAGAGTGGCAATCCGCCACGGAGGAACTGATGTCGTCCGGCTGGCTAACTTCGAGATCGGAACTAAGTCCCGAGGGGTTGAGGTTGCGAGAGGAGATTGAATCCGAGACCGATCGCTTGTCGTTGAGACCGTACTATCTTCTAGGGGAAGACCGTTGGGAGGAGCTATCAACGTCGCTCCGAGCATTGGCTGCTCCCGTAATCGCATCGGGGATCATCCCGTTCAATGTCCCGTCCAGGAAGGCGACTAAAGCTTGATGCAAGACGATCGCTCTGTCATATATACCGACGGTGCGTGTTTGGGGAACCCGGGACCTGGCGGATGGGCCTGGGCCTGCGAGGGCGGAGAATCCGATTCAGGAGCGGAGCCGCACACGACTAACCAGCGAATGGAATTGAACGCCGTGTTGAGGGCAGTGCTCTCAAACGAAGGACCGCTGGAGATCGTCAGCGACTCCGCTTACGTAGTCAATTGCTTCAAGCAATCCTGGTGGAAGGGATGGGACGCAAGAAGTTGGAGGAACGCCAAGGGTCAGCCGGTGGCGAATCGCGACCTATGGGAGCCATTGATCCTAGAGTTCAAAGAGCGCAAGAACATCTCTTTCCGCTGGGTCAAGGGGCATTCCGGTGATCCTATGAATGAGATGGTCGACCACCTGGCGAACTTGGCAGCTCAGGGGGTCGCCTGACGGCCTGAGCTAGTCTGAGCCCATGGAAATTCGAGGGACTACAGCATTTGTAACGGGCGGGGCTTCAGGTCTGGGAGCCGGTACGGTTCGTGCATTGCATGCCAAGGGTGCAAGCGTCGTGATTGTCGATATGAACGCCGACGCGGGCGAAGCGCTGGCTAAGGAATTGGGCGATGGGGCCGTATTTGCCCGGGCGGATGTGGCCAATCCGGACGATGTTTCCGGTGCCCTTGGGAGCGCAGACAGCATGCCTCCATTGCGAATTGTTGTGAATTGTGCCGGGATCGCATGGGCCACCAGAACGCTAAACAAGGAAGGGATGCCTCATGACATGGACTCCTTCCGGAAGGTTATTGAGGTGAATCTCATTGGTACCTTCAATGTCATGCGGCTGTCTGCGGCGGTCATGGCCAAGACCGATCCATTGGAGTACGGAGAGAGGGGAGTGATTGTGAACACGGCTTCCGTCGCTGCTCTCGAAGGCCAGATTGGCCAGATCGCCTATTCGGCCTCAAAGGGTGGAGTAGCTGCGATGGCGTTGCCGGCCGCTCGTGACCTGGCCCCAGTGGGAATCAGGGTAAACACGATCGCCCCTGGGTTGATCGATACTCCCATGCTTTCCCTTCTGCCCGAATCTGCCAGAGAAGCCCTTGCTCAGAGTGTGAACTTCCCCAAGCGGCTTGGCACGCCAACCGACTACGCATCCTTAGTGGTCCAACTTGCAGAGAACGGCTATATCAACGGCGAGTTGATCCGCCTTGATGGCGGGTTGAGGATGCAACCCAAGTGATTTGCCCTACTAAACTGAAGGCGCCTCTGTAGCTCAACGGCTAGAGCGTCCGGCTTCTACCCGGAAGGTTGCGGGTTCGAATCCTGCCAGGGGCGCAAACTTCCAGGTGGGAGACGCTTTATTGGCTACGGATGCATCTCCCACCTGAGACAAGTGCGCCAAAGGCTCCGACATTACATCGCTTGTTGAATTTTGGCGCGCTGGTGGTCCGGTGGTCTTCGGTTGGCCGGGACGATTCGTTCAGGCATTGATCAACTCATCCGAGGAGACTGCCGAACTTAATATGCAATGCGTTTCATTGATTCGGAACTCGGTACCGACAAGGTAAAACGCGGAATTGCCATAGGCCTGGTAGGGGTCAGTGGTGAGATACCCACTGCGCTTGTGTTTTTGCTCCTCAAGAAGACAGCTATCAACTGGACTTATGTTTCAGCGATCCTGGCTTGGAACGCCGCGTTGCTGGCATATATTGCATACAAGTTCCGAAGGCTGGCACGGGCGGGTTCGATGAGAATCTCGCCATTGTTGGTTCTGGTCATCACGTGTTGCGCCCAGATTTCAAACGCGTCGGCCAGCGTGGCATTCGGGGGGAACACGGGTGCGTTCAGAGTCAACATGATTGTTCCCATAGCCTTTATGGGGGCAGTCGGCGGCCTGAGTATGAACGTCATCACCTGGGTACTTACTATGGGCTTAGGCGTATGGGTAAGTAGCGCAGCGGGTTATACGGGCAAGGACCTTGCTGCCATCATCATTGTTTACGCGACTATTTCGGCAGTTGTTCAGGGGATGGTCGCAATGGCAGTGCGTAGTGGTCTGGGCAGAGAACGATTGAGAAGTCGCTTGCAAGAGATCAACGAGACCTCGATGCGAGCAGAGACGGTCGATGCCGGTCTTCAAGAGTGCCTTCCGTTGGTTTCCGGCATCATGTCGACCGACCATATCGTTGCCTTCATTTCCGACGCCGCTGGGCCGGGATACTCGATTAAGGCAGCGTGGCCCTCAGTTGAACCCGGGGACAACCATCTGTGCGAAATCGAGGAGTTTGCGGCCGCCGCTTCGAAGAAGGGAACCACGGTCGGCCCGCTTTATTGCGTTGTACCTATTGGGTTCATCGGACAGGGTGACCTTTTTCTGGTAATGCGTAGGTCTACCGAGAAGGATCGTTTCTTCTTGTCCGGAGTAAAAGAGGATTTTTCTGCCGATACCGCTGACGCCATTGCCTCGGCATTTTTGAGGATGGTTAATCGGGTAGCGCTCATATCAAGCCAGCTGATTCGCTCTGGAGTGGACCCTCTCACCGGTTTGGCGAGCCGCGAGACGTTGGAAGATCGCCTCAAAACCGAGATGAGCAGGGCGGTTCGGATGAACTCCAATTTGAGTGTGGCTACTTTGGAGGTCGACTACATGGCGGAGTTTACGATTAAGAACGGAAAAATGGCCTCCGACGAGCTATTGAAGCAGGTAGCTGATTTCATGTCGGAGCACGTAAGGAACCATGATTTTCTGGTTAGGTATGGGACGGAGCAGTTCGCGGTCCTTTTTGCCGACACTGGGGCTGAAGGCGCCTTCAGTATGGTGGACCGGCTCAGGTCGAGTTTCAAGTCTCGAGCAGAAAAGGCCGAGGTGTCCTTGTCTGCGGGGGTGGCCACTTGGGATTTCTCGGAGTCATCCGCCAGTCTCCTTCAAAGGAGCGACTCGGCATTACTCCAAGCTAAGGCCCAAGGTCGCAATCAAGTCGTAGGTGCCTCGTTCATGAGCATCTGAGCATCATTAGCGTGCCCAGGGATGTGAATGGTGAACCAGGCGGCACCCCACGTCCCGACCTAAGTGGCGTAGTTTCTCTGGTTTGCCTTCTCGTAGGCGAACATCGAGGCGGCGCCCAGCGTTAGGGTCCAGATGACCAATACAACGGTGCCCGTGGCCCCAATCCACTGACCTTCTGCCGCCGAACGTCCGGATTCGGCTATCCAATATGTCGGGGTGGCCTTTGCGAGGTCCTTCAACCAGAGCGGAAAGAACTGAGCGGGGAACCATAGACCGCCGAGAGCCGAGAGTGTGACGTTGACGCCGGCACTAATTGCTTGGAGGTTGTCTGGTCTGGCTGTGTAGCCGATGAACAAGCCCAAAAGAGAGATCGGCGTCATAGCAACGCCAATAAACAGGGCCATTTTCAACCAGGTAGCTGAGGGCAGCGCTACCGAGAGGGCCAACTTGCCAACAAGAAAGACAATCGCCATTGCAGGAAGCGCAATGCAATAGCCGTTCATCAGCTTGGAGGATACATAGGCCTTACCCGATAAGGGGGTAAGGCGGAGCTGACGGGACCAACCGGTCTGGCGCTCGACCGCAATCCTTCCCCCGGCACTAAGTGCTCCATTCATCGCCGCAAAGGTCGCCATGGAAATCATGACGTAGGTCGTCGTGCTGAGTAGGCCCGTCCTGGACCCCTTGGTGCTGGACGAGAAGATTAAGAGCATGAAAACCGGAATCAGAAGGACAAAAATCAAGTTCCGGTAATTGCGCACGCTTCGCTTAATCTCAGACGCAAGGTAGGCCCTAATCATCTCCGGTATCTCCTTTGGTCAGGGCCAAGAATGCTTCGTCCAAGCCGGTGGCCGATACCTCGAAATTGAATGCACCAGGAAAAGCCGAGATAATCCGCCGTAAGACGGAGTCACTGTCATCGCAGGTGAGCCGGTAGGTATTTGCAGTCCTAGCCACAGACGTCACTCCGGCCAACGTGTCCAGATTGAGACCCGGCTCACCTGCGATCTCGAAGGAGACAGTCCTGGAGGACGCAGCAGACTTGATTGAAGCAGACGTCCCGTCAGCGACAACCCTCCCTTGTCTCATGAGGATTATCCGGTCCGCATACTTATCCGCCTCTTCCAGGTAATGAGTGGCGAACACGAGAGTCCGCCCCCTCTCTGCTGCGGAACGCATCGTATTCCAGAACTCGTGTCTGGATGCCACATCCATGGCTGCGGTTGGTTCGTCGAGAACCAGAATCTTGGGGTCTGCAATTAGGGCCAAGGCGAAGCGTGCCCTCTGTGACTCGCCGCCGGATAGCCGGTCGGTCCGTTTGCCGGCAATGGCGGATATGCCCGCAGCCTGGATTGTCTCGTCCACCCCGGCGCTATTCGGATAGAAACGCGCCATCAGCGCTACGGTCTCTCGGACCGTCAATTCGGTAGGCAACCCCGACGATTGCAGCATCGCGCCCACCAGCCCGTTTTCGCACGCCTTTCGGGGGTGGCGCCCAGCAACGCTGATTTCACCGGAGTCCGCGTTTTGCAAACCCAGAATCATGTCGGCTGTGGTCGACTTTCCAGCGCCGTTTGGCCCGAGAAGCGCGACAACCTCGCCTTGCCGAATGTTGAAGCTGATACCGTCTACGGCCTTGACCTGCTGGAATGACTTAATGACATCTGAAAGTTCTATTGCAGTGGTCAATTGCCCGAATCCCCAAGCGAAGGCACGGCCGAGATTCTATATCTGCCCGACAGACAACCTGCTGGAGTGCTTGCGGCTTCGGGGACGATAGACCTTCGACCGGTTTGGCTCGCAATGCCCGCAGACCCTAATTTCAACCCTAAGCGGCAGTGTACCGATGGTCGGACGAATTGGTAGAGTCCTTCTTCGTCTCAGGTGGACCTAGCCGTTGTAATTCCGCCCTTGCCTTGGCCAAGCCCATGCGTCCGATCTTCTTAGTCGTTTCGTCTAATACCCAAGGCCCGGTCGAGCGGCGGGGAACCTGCCTTGTCGCCCTTGAGCGCCCTCGATGGGCTCTTTGAAGTCCCTTGGAGTGAGTGGCACGACTCTCCACTGTTGGCGCCATCCGCTTCATGACACTGTGCGAGAGGACTGTGTCCTTCTTGGTTTCGGGTTCCGGGTTCCTTCCGGCTTGCTCGTAATGTATGAGCTCCAGTTGCTCGATCATGATTTTATGATCGCAAATGGGTGTAACAAGCCATAAGATACCCACCTGGCGCATATCGGTCAGGCACATATTCTGCGTTTGCCCTCGTAGGTTGCGCCACCTCTGGGTTCCCGCTAAAGAAACCGCTTATGTTTCCCCCTGGAATATTCGACAGATCTCATATAACCCATATGGGATCTTTGGGATCGCTTAAGGGGGGTAATTCATTGAGCAAACAAAAAGCAACCTGGTCACTAGCTTCAATCCTGGGCGCGACGATCGTCGGTTTCGTGAATCAAGTCTCCGCCTCCATGAAGGAAGCCATCAAGGACTTTTCAGCGCACTGACCGGATTGGGCACCGGCGCTGGGATGCGGCATTGACCCGGGCTAGAGTCTGGGCATGACGAGATGGGGAATGACGATCCCGTTTGAGGGCGTCTCACTTGCAGATCAGAAATCCTGGTATTCGGAGCTTCAGGATCTCGGCTACACGGATCTGTGGTCCGCCGAGGTAAACGGGTTGGATGCATTCGTCCCTCTGGCGGTGGCAGCCGAGCACGCGCCGAGAATGAATCTTGGCACTGCTGTGGTTCCCGTATACACAAGAGGCCCCGGACTCCTGGCAATGAGCGCAGCCGCCATAGCCGAACTTGCGCCCGGCAGGTTTTCCATCGGTATTGGTACTTCATCCGACGTGATTGTGGAGCGTTGGAACGGTATTGCCTTCGACGAGCCATTCAAGCGAGTCAGAGACACCATTCGTTTCCTTCGGGCGGCATTCCGAGGAGAGAAGGTTGATGGAGAGTTCGAAACCTTCGCAACCAAGGGCTTTAGGCTTGGCAGGCCGTTGCCGGTTCCGCCCGACATTTTGGTGGCTGCTTTGAGGCCGGGAATGTTGAAACTCGCTTCAGCGGAGGCGGATGGAGCAATAACCAACTGGTTGTCTGCATCGGATGTCAAGCAGGTTGCAGCCACAATGGGAGAAGGCAAGACCCTTGCCGCAAGGATATTCGTTATCCCGTCCGAAGACGCCGCTATGGCTCGCATGGTCGGCAAGATCGCCATCTCTCAATACCTGAACGTTGCCGTCTACGCGGCCTTCCACGAGTGGCTGGGTCGCGGCGACGACCTGAAGCCTATGTGGGAAAAATGGAAGGAAGGGGATCGGAGTGGAGCTACCGAGTCGATTCCAGACCATGTGGTCGACGACCTGATTGTTCACGGTTCGGCAGGGCAGTGCAAGGAGCACATCATGCGCTATGCCGAGAATGGGATTGACGTTCCCATAATGATGCTCATTCCGACCGGCTACGACATGCAGAAAGCGGTCAGGGAGCTGGCTCCCTAGGCCTGCTGCGAAGCGGAAAGGGGTGCGATTTCCGGTTTCGGATTCCCCGCGTTCTTGCCGGAGCTGACCAATCTCGGGCCCTTCGGTCGGGAAGTGGCAGACTCTTAGCCATGATTGCGAATTCTGAAGTGGTCGCTTCGGCGGGTGAGGTCGTGCCGTTGGTGGTGGTTGGAGCCGGTGTCGCAGGTGCGATACTGGCTCGGGTCTTCCTGGTAATTGTCACTGAGTACGAGAGGGCTATCTTTTTCCGGCTGGGAAGAGTCAGCCAAAAGCCTCGCGGACCAGGCATCGTAAGACGAATACCGGGGGTGGACAGAGTGGTGAAGGTCAACCTCAGGGTTGAAGTTGTTGACATTCCTCCACAGAACGTCATTACGGCCGACAACGTTACCGTCCAGGTGGATGCCGTCGTTTATTTTCAGGTAGTCGATCCCGTGCAGGCCGTCATTGGAGTTGACAACTTCCGTTTCGCGAGCCAAAGGATCGCCATGACGAGCCTCAGGTCGATCGTGGGTCGGTTCCAGCTCGACGAGCTTCTGGCCCATCGTGACCAGGTGAACCAAGAGCTCCGCTCTACGATCGCGGTTTCAACTGCAGGTTGGGGAGTGGACGTGAGGCAGGTGGAGATTCGTGACATTACTCTTCCGCCGGAGCTGCTTCGAGCGATGGCCAGGCAGGCCGAAGCCGAACGCGAGCGAAGGGCAAAAGTAATAGCTGCCACAGGAGAGTTGGAGGCATCGCAGGAGTTGTCCGAGGCAGCCAGCAAGCTCAATGAGAGCCCGGGCGCAATGCAGTTGAGGGCACTACAGACACTTGCGGAAGTAGCAACCGAACGCAACTCAACCTTGGTTTTCCCAATCCCGATCGAACTGCTTGCGGCGGCCAAGAAGTTCGCCGGGGGAGACTAGAAGTTAGAACACAAAAAGAAAAACCTCCCGCACAATCGCTTTCGCGCCTTGAGCAGGAGGTTTTCTCATCAACAAGAGATTCTGTTACGGACCGAGTTGGTGTCGGTGCCCAAGCCGGAAGGTTAGGCGGTGATCGACTTCAGCTGGTCGGTGAATTCCTTTTGCTTGTCGGTGGGAGGCGGCATCGTCTGCATTGCCATCAGCTTGGTCATGTCGCCCTCGACCTTGATCTGGCCTGACATGAAAGCCTGAATGGCTGCTTGCTGGTTACCGTCGACGAAAATCGTCTTCGCAATGTCGAAAGGCAGAGTCACCTTGGTGGGAGCCTCGGGTGAGAGGCCTCTCTCGTAGCTACCCTGGCTGAAGTTGACTTCCTTGTCCCCATCGGGGCCACCGATGACCACAACGTTGATGGTCAGGTCCTTGTAGGACTGAGGGATAGCGTCATCGTCCAGTCCGGCCCGAATGGCATCGACTTCCGAAAACCAATCATCCGATAGGAAGGTATGGGGCATTTAGTTTGGCTCCTTCATCTCTTAATCGTCTTAGCGACACTGGAAATGTTGACCTAGATTTGCAAAGTTCGCAAAACAACGTTCCATCCCACTCATTCAATTGACTGCCGGTAACAACGGCCAAGAGTGGTGGGAACTAGGCTGTGGTGTGCGGTCGCCTGCCGGACACGGAGGCCGTCGGCTCATTCGCCGGGCAAAAAGGCACATGAGATCCCGTTCTCAGGCTGACTCACCAAAGAACATCAATACTTTGCAATATTCCGAAAACCCAGCATCCCCAGCCGATTCCGCAGCAGTTGCGCGGTCTGCCCGTGAACAGAAAATTGAAGGGGCCACTCAACTTCGGAGGGAGCTTTCGGGGGACATTGACGACAGCGGCGAGTGGGAAGTGGCCCAAGAGCTGGAAACCGATGAGGACCAGCCCTTCGATGCAACTCAAGCCCCTCCTGTTGTCGTAGTGGTTGTATCGAAGGATCCGGGCGATTGGTTTGAGGAGACCCTTGCTGCCCTTGGCGAACAGGACTACCCGAATCTTGCGGTCCTGGTCTTGGATGCAGATTCGAGCGAGCCACTTGCGCCGAGGGTGGCAGGGGTGCTGCCGGGCGCATTTGTACGCAGGTTGGAGGCAAACCTAGGGTACTCAGCGAATGCCAACGAAGGCATGGGCATGATCGAAGGTGCCAGCCACCTGATTTTTTGCCATGACGACGCCGCTCCGTTCCCCGACGCAGTCAGGCTTATGGTCGAAGAAGCGTACAGATCAAATGCCGGCATCGTTGCGCCGAAAGTGGTTTCCTGGTCGGACAGTACCAGGATTCTTAGTGTCGGGATGAACGCTGACAAGGGCGGCGCACAAGCTGACCGGGTCGTTCCAGGGGAGCTGGACCAGGAGCAATACGACTCCGTCAGAGATGTTTTCGTCGCACCCGGGTGCTTCATGCTCGTCCGAAGCGATCTCTTTAGGGCCCTGGGCGGCTTCGACAGCGAGATTTGGATGTTCGGCGAGGATCTCGATATTTGCTGGAGGGCTCAAGTATTAGGCGCGCGAGTGATCGTCGCTCCGGCTGCAAAAGTCAGCCACATCGAGATTACGAGAGCTGGAACCCTAAAGCGCGAGCAAGTCTCGTCATACGAGGACGTAAGGTACCTGCAGCGGAGAAACGAGCTGAGGTCCGTCCTCAAGTGCTATTCGTTCTGGCACGAAGTGCGGGTTGTGCCTCAACTGGCGGTCGCCTCGCTTGCTGAGATTGTGGTGTCCCTCATTGCGGGTAAGTGGGGAAGGGCGCAAACCGTTTTAAGGGCTTGGGCGTGGAATCTTGCCCGTATCGGCCAAATTGGTCGGCTCAGGCGACAAATTGCATCAACCAGGCATGTCGATGACAGCGAAGTACGTGAGATGCAGACCAAAGGGTTTTCCAGGGTAAATTCATTTTTCAGGCGGTTGTCTGCACATTTCAGCGGGGTGCACCAATTGGCCATGCTTGGCGTCGACCCTTCCGATCTGGGGGTACCTGTTGACGTGGCGGAGCCGGTATCTGCGTTCAGTGCCGAAGAAGGCGGTTCCGGGGCAAGCGGATTGGAAATTTCCGGGCTGGAGCTTGCTCCAATGGATCCCGAATTGGCGAGGCATGTGACGGCGCTTATGTCTGAAGTAGCGGTCAACCCTCTAGTTCGCACCAGGCTGGAAAGTGAGCTTGGGGATGGTGTTGATTCACTCGGGCTGGCGTCGGGTGGCAGTGGTTACGATCTTGCCGGTAGCGAGCGGCGCTTTCGGATTGGGTTGGCGGCAGGTTTACAGGGAGCGAGGGCGTCCAAGGCGTCATACGTTTGGTTGGCGTTGGCACTCGCCTATCTGGTTTCTGTGCGTTCGGTGTTGGGATCGAGGATCCCTTTCGTAGGACAGTTAAATTATGTGCCCTCCGCTTGGCATCTCTTAGGAAGCTACATTTCGGGTGGTCGCGGGTTCCCATATTCGGCCGCTACGCCACAACCTACGGCTACCGGACTATTGGGTATAGCGGGCTTGTTGCTTGCAGGATCTGCGGCCCAGGTACTGAAGCTAGTCATTTTGTTGACAATCCCGGCAGGAGTGGTCGGTGCATTCCGGTTCGCTGGTGAGTTCGGCGACAAGTGGGTGCGAACGGCAGCAGCGCTTGCTTACGCCTGTCTCCCGCTGGCGGCGGGATCGTTTTCCTTAGGAGATCAGAAAGCACTCATTGCGTACGCAGCGACACCCTGGCTTCTCTTCCGCTTGTCGGTCGTGCCTAAGAGATCGATCTGGGTGACGGGAGCGATCGCAGGTGCGGCGATGGCATTCGTGCCGGCTGAGGCAGGATTGATCGCGCTGGGAGTGATAACTTTTGTAGCGGCTACACCCCTTGTCGGTTCGATGAGACACTTGCCCAATGGATCAGGATCGAAGGCGACGCGCCCGCCCTCGGCTCTTGTGGTGGATGCGCTTAAGGTGATTGGGATAGGTGCGGTGCTGAATTTCCCTTGGCTCCTAACCTTCATCGGTCACTGGAACGGCCTACCTACTCTGTTTGGGTCAGGAAGCCCGAGCTCGTCCAATGGTTCCATTTTCCAAGTCGTCTCGTTTAATCCCGACGGTAGCTCTCCAGGAATGCACGGGGTCTGGATTTATGCCCCGCTTATTGCGGCAGGGCTCTCGGTTATCATCGCGAGGGGCGAGAGGTTTGTCTGGGCCGTTAGGCTCTGGATGCTGGCGGTTGCCTGTTGGACGTTGGGATGGCTGAGCTCGAATGGGTATCTGGGTGCTTCCCCAGTGGACTTGCATGTCTTGTTGGTGCCCTCCGCATTGGCAATAGCGCTCCTAATCGCGGTAGGGGTTGAGTCTTTTCGAAAGGACCTCTCCGAGTCGGTTTTCGGGTGGCGTCAGTTGCTATCCGTCGTCGCAGCGATTTCGGGTGTACTGCTTGTCTTCAATCTCGTAGGTTTTATGGGTTCGGGGAGATTCGGCATCCCGTCTGTCGGCTGGGAGACCATTTTTGGCGGTAAGCCAAGCGAGAGGTTGCAGGCGGTACCGTCCGGGAATGTCCTTTGGGTCGGCAACCCAGCAGCGATACCTTCTGGGTCATATCCGGCAGGAAACGGTGTCTCGATTGCCATCGACGACTCGTCGATACCTGAGGTGAGCGGTCAATATACGGGGGCAGAGCCCTCCAAGATCTCGGCGGTAGCTACCGTACTTGGGAAGGGAATCTCAGGCCTGGACCCCGAAATCGGCAAGGCCTTGTCGGCTGAGGGTATATCGGTGGTGCTTGTTCCCACACAGCTGGCTCCAGGGGGGTCGGCTAAGCCGTTCCCTCCGCCGCCTTGGGTGATCCCAGCCCTCCAGGCTCAACTTGATCTTGAGCAGATCCAGATCGATCCCTCGCTCGACGAGTTTGTCGTTCAAAAAGGCACTTCCACCGGTCCCGGAGCACAAGCCATTCCAAATAGACCGGGAAAGGACGAGACGGTTCCCCTTTATCGGTATGCGGAGGAGTTGGTGCAAGTGGCGGTTATCGGTCTAGTGGGGGCTCGTTCTTGGAAAACTCGTAGAGTGCGCGTATGACCGGAGATGATCGAAGGGATTTCCCGGGAGGGTCTCCAATGCCGAATTTTTCGCGGCAGAGGAGGTCTTATCGACCTGGAACGAGGGCCCCCAGCACGCCGTTCGGACCGAGTGCAGCCCGGAGAATCACAATTGTGCTCGTTGTGGTCGTCGTACTGGTTGGGATTCCTCAACTGCTGGGAAAAGCAGCGAAAGGGCATCTGGCCGCTTCACTCGGGAACGCTCCAGCTGGTGCCGCAAGGGCTTCGTTGTTAGGTGCCTCGGTTGCCCCTACGAACGCCGGAAACTCCGATTTTTACTGTACCGGTGCCAGTGATGCACCCGACGGTCTGGTCCCTATGACCATAGAGCTCGCGAATAATGGTGCGGTGCCATTGACCGTTATCGTCCGCTCGGTCTCGCAATCCGGAGCTACCAAATCGGTATCAGTTACTTTGGCCCGAAGTTCTCACGCGGCGGTTGGGCCTCAGGAATTAGTCAGCGGAAGCTACATTGCTGCAGACGTCTCGGCCAACGGTGGGGGATTGGCGGTTTTCGAGCTGTCGCAGGGACCCAAAGGGCGATCGGTCTCCCCCTGTGCCTCAGTGACCTCCGCAACTTGGTATATGACGGGAGCAACAGTAAATAATGACTCCAAAGTCCTTTACTTCCTTTACGACCCGCTCGCTACGCCTGTAATCGCGGACATGAGTTTTTTCGGGATCAATGGCCCCATTCCGGTTCCATCGGATCAGGGAATCGTCGTGGCACCTCGTAGTCTCGAAGTGGTCGATTCCAACCAAGGGCTGTTCGGTAACAGGGAAATTGGAGCCGTGGTACAGGCCCGGACGGGACGGCTAGTTGCTTTCCAGCTTCAACTTGAGCCCCCAGCCCCCGCCAGTGGAGCGCAAGCAAGCCTGAGCGTAGTGGCAGCCTCGGGGGCCGTGGCCACCACCTTGGGAAGTACTCATCTTGCATCCAGATGGTATTTCCCACAGGGTGCCGCTTCCGGTAGCCAAGCAGAGTCCTTGGATTTTCTCAACACGGCGAATTCCTCTGCGAAAATCAGCATCTTCGTAAAGCTTGATGCCGGTGCAGCTGAGCCGCTTTCGCTTGAAGTACCGGGCGAGTCAGAAGTCATTTTTCCTCTCGGGCAACAAGTCCGAATCCCTCAAAATGTCGGCCATGCAATCGAGGTCAGTGTCGAGAGCGGGCCCCCCGTGCTCGTGAGCCAGTGGATTGGCTCGCCTGACCAGGGCGACCCGGCCCCTCAGGGAGCCTGGCTATCGATAGTCCCAGGGGCAATTTCAAGCGCCTCCTCATGGGTTTGTTCGATCGATACGACCTCGTCGCCGTATGGGGCGGTAATAGTGGCCCAAAACCAGTGGGCCAGCCCCGTAAATGTGACGATCAATATAGGACCTTCGGAGCCGGTGGCGACCGAGACGATTCCTCCTCATGGCCACGTTGTAGTTCCGCTTTCGGCGGCACAGGTAGCAACCGCCAGTGACGTGACCGTCATCTCTTCCGGGCGTCCGGTTAATGTCGAGCAGGAGCTGCTGAAACTTGGGTTTACCGCCTATGCGGCTTCATTGGCAATGCCGGTGAACGCTTCCAGCCCACCAGGCTGATACGAATGGAAACCGCCCTCTAGATGATCTGGTCGCCGGCCTCTGCCGGCTCGTCATCCTCTGGGTCGTGGCCGTTGGCGGAGTGACTTCCATTGCCTTCTCCGCTTACGTCGCGGTCAAGTTTCGGGACTTCCCGTAGTCCGCGGTGGCTGTCTTGGTTGGAGCTGGCGGCGTCCACCAAATTTCCCACCTCCGTGCCGTCGATCGTTTCCTTCTCCAAAAGAGCCTTGGCAACCTGCTCCAGCCCGCGCTTATTCCGGGTCAGGATATCCATGGCCCTCGCCTCTTGAGCCCTCAGAATCGTTTCCACTTCTTCGTCAATAACCCTGGATGTGTCTTCGGAATAATCGCGAGAGTGCATCAGGTCTTCGCCTAGGAACACGGTTCCCTGCGATCCCCACGCCATGGGGCCAATTCTTTCGCTCATTCCCCATTCGCGAACCATCTTCCTCGCGAGTTCGGTGTTCCCGACCAGGTCGTTGTTGGCTCCTGTCGAGAGATTTCCGTAAATCAACAGCTCGGCAACCCTTCCCCCCATTCGGACTGCCAAAGAGTCCTCAATGTATTCCCGAGAGTAAATGTGTCGTTCTTCCATCGGCAGCTGTTGGGTAACGCCCAGTGCCATTCCCGTTGGAAGGATCGTAACCTTGTGAACAGGGTCGGCATTCTCCAAGGCGTAGGCCAAAACAGCATGCCCACCCTCGTGAAATGCAATCCTTTCCTTCTCCGCATCGGTTAGGGCAAGCGACTCACGCCTTTGGCCCATGAGGACCCGGTCTCTGGCTGCTTCGAAGTCCGCCATCTCAACCTCTTGAGAGCCACGTCTTACGGCGTGAAGAGCCGCCTCATTGACAAGGTTCGCAAGATCCGCGCCACTCATTCCGGGAGTGCCCCTCGCTACGAGGTCGAGATCTACGTCGCTACCCATTCGCTTGTCGCGACAGTGCACGGCGAGAATCGGCTTACGTTCCTCCAGGTCGGGTAGTGGAACTACGATCTGGCGGTCGAAGCGTCCTGGTCTAAGTAGAGCGGGATCCAAGATGTCCGGGCGGTTTGTCGCCGCCATCATGACAATGCCTTCGGTTGCCTCGAACCCATCCATTTCGGAAAGCATCTGGTTTAGGGTCTGCTCGCGTTCGTCATGGCCGCCACCCAGGCCAGCTCCTCGCTTGCGGCCGATCGAGTCGATTTCGTCTACGAAGATGATCGCCGGAGCTTGCTTTCTAGCAGTCTGAAACATATCTCTGACCCTGCTGGCCCCGACACCTACGAACATCTCCATGAAGTCTGAACCGGATACCGACATGAACGGAACTCCGGCCTCGCCGGCCACTGCTCTGGCCAGGAGCGTCTTGCCTGTTCCTGGAGGACCGACCAAGAGGATGCCCTTCGGAATCTTGGCTCCGATGTCCTTGAACCTCCCGGGGTTCTTCAGGAAGTCGACGACCTCGGAAATCTCCTGTTTGACACCGTTGTATCCGGCGACGTCAGCGAAAGTAGTCTTTGGTCTCTCGGTAGAGTAGAGCTTCGCCTTTGACCTTCCGATAGAGGTAATCGCGGACATCTGACCTTGTGCTTGGCGCCTCATCCAAATCACGAAGGCCACTCCGAGAGCGATAAGCACCCCATAGAAGATCACCGAACCCCAGACATTCGTCGTCTGGCGCTGATAGCTGACCTTGATGTGCTGGTTGGCCAGTCCCTCTTCCCAAGACGTGATTGGGTTAGGACCTTGGGTCGTAAAGAGAGCGCCGTCGCTGAGCTGGCCCGAGATTATCCCGGTGGAGGAGTCGATCTGTACTGCAATGACCTTGTTGGCATGAACGTCGGAAATAAAGTCGGAATAGCCGATGCTGGCCTGATTGGGATTTCCGACGACCTTGGCAAGCACCAGGGCTACGGCGACCACTACGGCAACAGCAAGAAGAAGG
>DAIDIS010000228.1 GCA_027451785.1 Acidimicrobiales bacterium | reverse complement strand
GAAGAGGCGTCGACCATCGTTTCAGCGGCCAAGGAAGAGGCGGAAAAGACAATTGGCGAAGCGGAGTCCGACGCACGCAAGGCTGTAGAGGAAGTCGAACGCCAGAGCGAGGCGAAGGTGGAACGCCTGGAGATAACTCGCCAGCATCTGGAGTCACAGGTGGCGGGGCTGCAGGAGTTTGTCCGAACCGAACACATGAAGTTGCGAAAGGGAATCGACAACGCCTCGAAGATTCTGGAGGAAACGGCCAGGAATCTGGCGAGCATGCCCGACAAGACTCAGGGCAATTCGACAAAGCCGACTCGAGCCAACGATTCAGGATCAACGGCCGTTGTAGCACGAGATGAGCCAGTCGATCGGGGACAGGAATCCAGGGAGAAGGAGGCGGTTGTTGGGTCGCCTGGGACAGGGTCATCCAGCCGAGAGGGATCCTCACAGGAGCACGACCAATCTGAAAGTCGCGGCGAGGGCGGGTCGGCTCTACCGGATGGCGAAAACGCGAAGCTAGAAGCTGGCAGCGCCTCCGAGGCTTCGGCGGGTGGGATCGACGTCGATAATAGCGACGGTGATCCCACCGGCTCACACGACGCCGTTGAGGCGGGTTCGGCAGGTTCCAAGGCCGGCACTTCGCTGTCGGGTGCCAAGATAGACGCTCCTCATGCAGCTGATGGCGTGAGCGAGGTGGAGGACTTGGAGGAAGGTCCTGAGCTTTTTGATGCGGAGGAGTGGTTGCCCCCGGCGGAGCCTGCACAAAAGCGCAGGCGCCGCTTCTGACGGCCGATTGGGTCGACGGACCGAATCTCTAATTATCGTTTCACCGGCATTGTCGGCACCCGATTCTCCGGTTTCGGATGCCGGGATCAAGTGGGTTCCTTCTCGGCCGTCCCTAGCAAGAACGTCCCTGGCAAGAACTTCCCTAGCCGGCAGGCGGTGCCTTTTCTATCGAGATGAAAATGGGCTGACCATCCGAAAGCTCTCCCTTGGATACCCAGCCGCCTATCTCGCCGGCTGCGTCATCGGCGATGGTAATGACGTCGAGTGTCTCTGCAAGGGTTTCGGCTTGAATGTGCTGAGCGAACTGGAGAAGCATCGCCGACTCATTCGAAGGGCAAGCCAATTTGAGGTGGATCCGGTCCGAGATATCGAGGCCCATGTCTTTCCTGGCTATCTGGATCAGCCTGACGGCATCCCTGGCGGAGCCCTCTGCAATAAGCTCGTCGCTTAATGCGGCGTCCAGGAGGATCACGCAGTCGGCTCCGGGAAGCGATTTGGCGTAATCGGGATCCCTGGGCTCCAGCTTCAGCTCGAACTCCTCATGGTTCAGGACGATTCCGGAGGCGTCGATCCGGCCATCTTCAAGTTCAGTCCACTTGCCTTGCTTGACCGCTTGGATGACACGTTGGGTATCGCCACCAAGCCGTGGGCCGAGAACCGAAGGCACAACCTTGAGGACGTGCTCCGCAACCGAGGAGACGTCTTCGATCAGCTCCACTTCCTTGACGTTGAGCTCGTCGGCCACCAGGTCCTTATAAGGCGCCAGTTTTGCAACCCCGGCCATAGCAACGGTCACTTTGGGGAGCGGCAATCTTGAGCGCAGTCCTCTGGCCTTCCTGATGGAGTGGCCATTGGAGCAAATCTCTCTGACAAGGTCCATGGACTCGACCAGGTCCGGATCTTGGCGAAGAGTGCTAACATCCGGCCAGTCGACCAGGTGCACGCTTCGCTCGCCGGTGAGGTCTTTGTAGATACGTTCACTCACCATTGGCAAGAGCGGAGCGGAAATGGTTAAGAGAAGCCTCAAGACGCCGGAAAGCGTGGAGAAGGCGTCCAGCTTTTCCTTGTTGGCCTCTTCGGCGTTGCCGGGTTGCCAGAAGCGGTCACGGCTTCTTCTGATGTACCAGTTGTTGAGCGCGTCCATGAACGAGACCACCAGGCCACAAGCCTGAGGCAGGTCATAGCGCTCCATCGCTTCGGTCAATCTGGTTACCAGCTGGCTGGTCTTTGCGACTATGTACCTGTCCAGGATGTCGTCGGAACTCAAGGAGAAGTCGGGCTCGATGGCGTCGGAGTTGGCGTACAAGGACAGGAAATACCAGGCATTCCATATCGGGTTCAAAACCGACCGGATTGGTTCTGCAAGTCCCTTGGCATCAACTACCAAGTCATTGCCTCTCAAGACCGGAGATGAAATCAGGAACCACCGCATCGCGTCTGAACCGATCGTGTCAAAGACCTCCTGAGGGTCCGGGTAGTTCTTCAGACGCTTGGACAGCTTGCGGCCATCGTTGCCCAGAACGACCCCGTGGGCGATGCAATTGAGGAATGGCGGCCGATCAAAAAGCGCAGTCGACAGAACGTGCAACGTATAGAACCACCCGCGAGTCTGTCCTGTGTACTCGACTATGAAATCGGCGGGAAAGTTGTCCTCAAAATGTTTGGCGTTCTCGAATGGGTAGTGCAGTTGGGCGAACGGCATTGAACCGGACTCGAACCAACAGTCCATAACGTCGGTTACCCGCCTCATTGTCGACTTTCCCGAAGGGTCGTCTGGGTTTGGCCGGACCAGGTCGTCGATATAAGGGCGGTGGAGGTTGTCCGGGCGCACGCCGAAGTCGGCTTCAAGCTCGTCGAGGGAACCGTAGACGTCGATACGTGGGTAGGCCGGGTCGTCGCTCTTCCAAACCGGTATCGGGGCTCCCCAGAACCTGTTGCGGCTGATGGACCAGTCTCGTGCTCCTTCAAGCCACTTGCCGAATGCCCCGTCCCTAGTATGTTCGGGCACCCAGGTAATCTCTCGGTTCAGCTCCAACATCCGTTCCTTGATTGCGGTCACCTTGATGAACCAAGAGCTGACGGCCTTGTAGATGAGAGGAGTATCGGTGCGCCAGCAGTGTGGGTAGTTGTGGCTGTAGGACTCGTGAGCCAAAATCCTGCCCTGGGCCTTCAAGTCCTTGATGATCAGAGGGTTGGCCTCGAAGACTTGGAGACCCAAATATTCGGAAACCGGTTCGGTGAACTTGCCGGTGTCGTCCACTGGGCACACGGTCGGGATGGAGTTTGCGTCGCTAACCGCTTTGTCGTCCTCACCGAACCCTGGGGCGATATGGACGATGCCGGTGCCCTCTTCTTCACCGACAAAACTACCCGTAAGCACCTTGAATGCATTCGGAGTAGACGAGAAATAGGGAAACATCGGCTGGTATTGGAGTCCCTCAAGGTCGGACCCTTTCAGTCTGGCTACTTCGGTGAGAGTCTCAAGATCCCCCAGTTGAGACTGGTAGGCGGCAAGCCTCTCCGTTGCCATTACGTAGATTTCGTCGCCGACGCCGACCAGGGAGTAGCTGATTTCGGGACCTACGCAAAGTGCAAGGTTCGAGGGCAGGGTCCAGGGCGTCGTGGTCCAAACGACGAAGCTCGTCTTGCGGCCGCCGGTGACTTCGTCGAGCTTGCCACCAGGCTTGTACTCGAACAGCACGGTTACGGCCGGATCCTGGCGCAGTCGGTAGGAGTCGTCCTGGCGGGTCTCAAAGTTGGACAGGGGCGTCTCGCACTCCCAGCAGTACGGAAGGACCCTGTAGCCCTCGTAGGCCAGATTCTTGTCGTGGAGCTTCTTGAAGGCCCACATGACGCTCTCCATGTAAGAGAGATCCATGGTCTTGTAGTCGTTGTCGAAATCGACCCATCTAGCCTGGCGAGTCACGAAATGAACCCATGCATCGGTGGTCCTTTGCACAAGGCTTCTGCAGTAATCGTTGAACTCGCCGACTCCCATGTCGATAATCTGAGACCGACCGGCAAGGTTCAGTTCCTTCTCGGCCTCCATTTCCGCAGGGAGCCCGTGGCAGTCCCAGCCGAAGCGCCTCTCCACCCGCTTGCCCCGCATAGTCTCATAACGCGGGATGGCGTCTTTGACGAAGCCCGTGAGCAAGTGCCCATAGTGTGGCAAACCGTTTGCGAACGGTGGGCCATCATAAAAGACGAACTCGTTCTCTCCTTTGGTGCGTTGTTCGACTGACGCCTCGAAGGTCTTGTCCTGTGCCCAGAATCCCAGGATTTCCTCTTCAAGCTCCGGCCAGGAAACTTGTTTAGGAACTTGAGGAAATGGAGCTTTGGACCCGGATTTCATGCACCAAGGATATTGCATCGGGGGATATCCACGTTCTCAACGGCGGTGTCAAGGAATATCTGGGGTTGACTCTGTTGTTTTTCACTCTGAGTGCCGATATTCCCGAGTTGGGCGAGGAGCATAGGTAATGTGCGACGCGGCCCCCCGAAGAGTGGTTAAATGGCAAGCCATTGCGTGAAAGGCGCGAAACCTTGCCGTCGAAGAGAAAGCTCGAAAGTCATTATGCCGACAGTGAGATCGACTAAGAGCACAACGGGGCATACTGCCTCCAAGAGTGCAGCTAAGGCCTCGGGGGCGAAGACGCCCGCTACGGCAAAGAAGGTTGGAAAGGCCGTCCCTATAAAAGCGGCGGCAGTAACGAAGAAAGCTGGAGCTACGAAAGAGATCGCAAAGCCGGTAAAGGCGGCCACGAAGGCCGCTCCGGTAAAGAAAGTGGCCGGCAAGGCCGCCCCGGCAAAGGCAACGGCCGCTAAAGCGGCTCCGAAGGTCTCCGATGGGGCCGCAAAGACGGTCAAGAAGGCTGTGTCAAAGTCGCCAGCGGCGAAGGTAACTGCACCGCCTAAGGTAACTGCACCGCCTAAGGAGTCGCCGGTGAAGGCAGCGAGCAAGTCCACCTCGACAAAGGTGGCTCCTGCCAAGGAAGCAGCCACCAAGCGTGTTGCAAACAAAGCCGCCGCCAGCAATAGTGCCGGGCTAAAGGCGGTGGCTGGATCGGCAACTGCTAAGCCGTCCGAGGAGAAGGTGTCTGCGCAAAGGCCAAGTGCCAAAGTCCCGGCGAAGGCGAGTGAAGAAGGAACGGAAGCCCCGTTGGCGAAAACAGCTCCGAGTCCCTCGAAGCGGTCATCATCGGGCGTCGCGGCGAGTGCAGGTTCCGAGTCGGCCAATGGATCCGCAAACGCATCCAACTCGACCAAAGGTGGGGGAGACAGCTCATCGGGTGGTGGCCTTGGGTACAGGTCGCTTAGCTTGGGTCAGCCGAAGCCGATCAAGACGGCCGAGGAAGCCGGCTTCGACGGCAAGTTCTATGACTCACAGAAGGAGCTGTTGATAGAGCTCAGAGGCACCTACCTAGAGCAGGCCTCAATGTTGAAAGCGGAAGCGGACGCTATCGCAGCAGAGATGGAGCCTGGGGATATTCAGTTTGACGAAGAGTCCGGTGAGGGGGGAACCGTTCCCATCGACCGTGAAGTCGACCTCATGTTGTCCGCTCAGGCGCTACAAGAGGTCGAAGAGATCGACTTTGCCCTTGCGAAGATCGCCTCGAAAACCTACGGGTTCTGCGAAATATGTAAGCAGCCGATACCCAAAGCTCGGCTGAACGCTCTTCCTCAGGCGAGGCTATGCGTGGACTGCAAGAGCGGCGGGTTGGCAAGGCGCTGAGCCTGATCCGGTTAAGGAGAACCGACCTTCTCGTTTTTGGCATCGCCGCAGTAGTGGTGGCGATTGACCAAGTGACCAAGACAGCGGCACAGGACTCTCTCGCTGGCGGTCCGGTCCATGTCCTGGGTCCGATTGACCTGAGCCTCACTTATAACTCGGGTGCGGCCTTCGGGATTGGGGAAGGCCATGGGGGAGTTGTTGGGGTCATTGCGTTGGTGGTTGTGGGCCTCTTGTGGTGGTTCCTGCACAAGCAAGCCTCCTGGTTGTCGACCCTCGGGGGCGGATTGGCGATAGGGGGAGCTTTGGGGAACCTTACCGACCGAGTGATCCGCCATAACTCGGGTGCGGTCATCGATTTCGTCTATACGAAGTTCTGGCCCACGTTCAATGTCGCGGACGCTTGCATTGTGGTTGGGGTTGTCATGCTTGCGATGGCGTCGATGGCGAGGCAATAAGCGTGAATCGGCAGAAACCCGAAGGCGTTCAATCCCAGGTCGGAGACGAAAGTGACCAGGAACCCAGCGAGAGGGGCGATACCGAGATTCTTTCGCCCGGAGTGGACGAGTCGTTTGATATACCCACTGCGCTAGCCGGAGAGAGGGTAGACAGGGCAATCTCGATACTCTCGGCCCTACCGAGGTCGGTGGTGGCCGGACTGGTTGGCGAAGGGCTGGTCAGGATCAATGACCGAACGGTTGTCGCCAGGAGCGCGAGAGTACAGGGTGGAGACAGGGTGGAACTCCCGATTCCGCCGGTGGAAGCTGAGTTCAGACCAGAGCCCGAAGATGGCGTGGAATTCGAGGTGGTGTTCGAGGACGCCGACATTATGGTGATCGACAAACCAGCCCGTTTGGTTGTTCACCCTGGAGCAGGGAATTTCTCGGGGACGCTGGTGAATGGACTTGTCGCAAGGATCCCGGAAATCCTGCGACTCATCGAAGACGGAGTTTGTGAGCCAACGAGGCCGGGGATTGTTCACCGGCTGGATGCGGGAACTTCTGGGCTTATGGTTGTCGCTAAGACGCCTGTGGGCTACGAAGGCCTCGTTTCTCAACTTAGCCGCCGGGAGGTAACCCGTAGGTATCTTACGCTCGTCTACGGGAACGTGAGCGACGACGAGGGCCTAATTGACGCCCCTGTGGGGCGATCCGGCTCGGAAAGAACCAAAATGGCGCTCTCCTACAGCGGAAAAGAGGCTCGGACCAGGTATGAAGTTCTAGAGAGGTTCGACGCGCCGTTCGAGGCGACATACGTCCGGTGTGAGCTCGAAACCGGGAGGACGCACCAGATCAGGGTGCACATGACCGCACTGGGGCACCCGGTAGTCGGAGATCCGAAATATGGGAAAGTCCCAAAGGGCATCCCAGTAGCTGCCAGGGCAGGCTTGGAGCGTCCTTTCCTGCACGCGACTAGGCTCGCTTTTGCTCATCCCG
>DAIDIS010000227.1 GCA_027451785.1 Acidimicrobiales bacterium | reverse complement strand
TTTAAGACGACTGGGTCAGGTGGGATCATCGGCTTTGGAAACACGGCCACAGCAAGTCCGAGTAGCTACGATCGCCAAGTATGGGTTGATAGCTCTGGAAAGCTGGTCTTCGGTACCTATAACGGTGCAACCGACGAAATTACGAGTGGATCCGTCTACAATGACGGAAATTGGCATTTTGTCGTTGCGACGATGTCATCGTCGGGCATGTTCCTCTATGTCGACGGCTCGCTGGTTGCTTCCAATGCCGGGTACACTCAGGCGCAGTCTTACCAAGGCTATTGGACGTTAGGGTTTGCGGAGCTAAATGGATGGCCGGACAATCCAGCGTCTGGCTATTTTACCGGGTCAATTGCTCAGGTAGCGATCCTTGGGGAAGCGCTGACGGGCGCTCAAGTGTCCACGCTCTACAGTGTCGCAAATGCGGCTGCTTATCAGGTCGACGTCACCGCCGACCAGCCCTTTTCCTATTGGCCAATGTCCGATTCCGAAAGTTCGCCCTATCAAGGGCAGAATACCGGGGTCGGCACCTACCTTGAAACAATCAAAGATGTGAGCGGCAATTCGGACAACGGCACCGCGGAAGGGGGGTTCACTCTCGGCTCAACAGGGCCGATGGCTGGTTCGTCAATCACATTCGATGGCTCGACCGGATACGGCCAAACTGCAACTCAGTTCACCAATCCAACAACATTTTCGATCATGGGTTGGTTCAATACGACGGTTGACTCGTCGATCATGGGCTTTTCCAATGCTCAGGACACTTCGTCGACGACCGATGACCGCATGGTCTGGTTGACTAAGAAGGGTTACGTTGCTTTCGGAGTAAACGATGCCGGTAGCCAAAGAGAAATCAAGGACACCAATGCCGCCTTCAACGATGGTGCCTGGCATTTCTTCGTGGCCGAGCTCTCGGCTTCTTCTGGTATGTCCCTCTATGTCGACGGTGCTCTGATAGGTACGAAGACAGCCACCAAAGCAGCTAACAATGTCTCTGGATGGTGGCATCTCGGATACGCCAATGCATCAGCTTGGACGACCCCACCGGCTTCCAACTATTTCGGCGGGAGTATGGCGCAGGCTGCCGTCGTTCCTAGCGCTCTGTCTGCGGCCCAGGTATCCACCTTGTATGGCGCTGGGACTTTCCCGGTTTACGAAAATAGTGTGATGGGGCTGACTCCGACGGCTTTCTGGCCGATGAACGACGTGAACCCCTTGGCGTCAAGCGGACTGTACGGCGCCTTCAAGGATTCTTCGGGAGGCGGGAATACCGGATTCGGCGTGTTGGGCGTGACCTATCAAGAGGCGGGTCCGTTAGGTGGAAGTTCCGTGGCGTTGGATGGAACAAGCGGATACGTCGAGACAACGACTTCCTACAACAATCCCTCGAACTTTTCGGTCGGCGCATGGTTCAAGACGACTTCGCCAGGCGGTATAGCGGGGTTCGCGAACACACAGGTAACGGGCGGCGGAGATCATGACAGGCTTATTTGGATCGACAATTCCGGAAAGCTGGTTTTCGGCTTATACCCGGGCTCGGTCAAGGAAGTTACCTCAACCAACTCATATAACGATGGCAACTGGCATTTCGTGGTCGCCTCTCTGTCTGCTTCTGGAATGCAGCTCTATGCAGATGGCTCGTTGGTAGGTTCGGACCCTACTACTACGACTGCCCAGTCGTATTCGGGCTGGTGGCATTTTGGCTACGCAAACGCGGGAGGGTGGACCGACGCTCCATCCAATTACTTCCTGCCGGGTTCTATCGCTGGGGCGGCGGTCTTCACTTCAGCCCTAACGGCGGCTCAAGTCAGTTCCTTGTATTCGTCCGCCACCTTTAGCGCCTTTTCGGCGTCCTCCTTGGCTTTGACCCCGACTTCATATTGGGGATTGCAAGATGCGTATGGCCCTTGCGGTTCTGCGTTTCTGACAATCCAGACAGCGGTGGCCGCGTCGACGACCTGCTTCTATCCTTCTCAGGCCTCTGCATGCCCAACCGCCAGCGCCTCTTACCCCCTGGTGTACCTCGCATCCGGAAGCCTGCCGCTGTTTACGACTACGAACGCTGAAACGATAACGGTGAACGAGATGCTGTCCTCCAATGTCACACCGACGGCATCCGGCTGGTATCTGACTGTGCCCGCATCAATTTCAGCGACTCTATCGCCTTGGTCGGCAACTTTGACTCACGAGTTCCAGTGGGACGAGCTATGAGCCGACTGTTTACCGGATGCGAAACGGACGGCCTAACGATGCCAGGAGTAATACCCCGGGAATCCGCGGTGCCGAATCGTGAAGCAGCGTTTTCCAAGAACCATATGGAAGGCAAGGACGCACCGAAAAGGAATGAACAGGCGAAGAAAAGTAATCGGCTAAAGCTCGTATCCGGTGCAATTGCTGCATGTCTCTTGATAGCCTGGGCCGGTTGGATGATCCTCGGTGGAAAGATCTTCATTGTTGAGACACCGTCTATGAGTCCCAGCATGCCGGTCGGTTCTCTCATATTCGTAGAGCCGACGAGTGCTCCGATAACAGTTGGGGAGGTGATCTCGTTTCGGCCACCAACGGAGCCGAACACGATCTATTCCCATCGTGTTTATAGAGTCCTTCCCGGGCCTTCGTATGCAACCAAAGGAGATCTGAACTCCTCTCCCGATGCATGGGTGGTTCCCCGATCTTCGGTGATCGGAGTGGTGAGAGGGATCATTCCGGACTTGGGTTGGCTTTACAGAACGATTACCTGGATGGCGATCGGCATGCTTGCAACCTACGTAGTTGCGCGGCTTTCGAAGCCCTCCTCGCGGCTGGGTGTCTGGGTGCTTGGAATTTCGGCTGTCGTCGCGGTTCCTGTGGTTGTGATGCGACCGCTGGTCCGCGGTGACCTGCTTACCGTTTCCAACGTCCATAAGAGGGTAAGGGGACTGCTGGTGAACACGGGAATCCTCCCTGTGCGTTTTCAGGCCAATGGGGGAGTACCATTGGTGGCGAATCCTGGTCACGGATTGTTTCTATACACTCCGAAGGGCTCGAGACAGGCTGACTTTATGGTTAAAATGTCGGCCTCGCTCAATTGGTGGGAAATTCTCGCTACCATCGGAATCTGCCTCATTCCGCTTGTCGTATTGACTTCTCGACGGGCTAGGACCAGGCCGGAAATTCTTGACGATATTCCTGTGGGACCGGATACTCCGCCGAGTGTGCCAAAAAGCTATTCTTCAGATTGAAGAGGCCTTAACTTTCGACGCATGGTCTTCGGCAACGCGCCAAAGATACCAGGCCGCGATGCTCCTATATGGGCGGAATTTCTCACCGGCCACCTCGAGTTCCCGTTGGCCGATTGCGCCATCGAGGCCGTAGAGGGCTGAATATCCCTTCTGCACCCCGAGATCACCGGACGGCCATACATCAAGACGATTCAGGGTGAACATAAGGTACATCTGCGCTGTCCATCGTCCTATGCCTCGGACTCGAATGAGGTGATCGACGATCTCATCCTCTCCAGCGGTCTCAAAAATCCCAAAGTCAAGCTCCCCAGCGACAACCTTCGCCGCAAGATCCTTTACGGAGAGTGCCTTGGCGTTGCTTAGGCCGGCAGATCTCAGAAGGTCATGGTCGGCGTGGCTGACCGCTTCGGGCGTCACCTCACCATTCAGTGCTTCGGTGAATCTTCCAAAGATTGTTGCGGCTGCCTTACCGGCGAGTTGTTGGTAGATGATCGATCTGGCGAGCGATTGGAAGTCATCCAGTCCCTCTGCACGGGAAGAAAGCGTGCAGGGCCCATGCTTTGACGCAATCTCTTCGAATGCCGGGTGATTATCTACGAGCCATCGTTCGGCGGTTGCGGGAAGGGTATTTGATGTCGTGGGGGTGTCATCCACCGAAATAAGAATAGTAGGCCATGACGCCCTTTACGTATGGCCGCGTCTCTGAGTAGATCCCAAACTTCTGAATCGTTCCCATTCCTTGGTAATAGGCGGCAACCGCTGTGGGAATCGACCCGCCTGCTTGTTGGATCAGCGAGTGCACCCATGCTGCCGCCATTTCAATGTTCGAGTTTGCATCGTATGCATCCATAGCCTTTCCGCCGAAGAACTGGGTTTCGATGGAGTTGACCGTGTATGGCTCAAGCTGACATACCCCTATTGCACCGGTCACCGAAACGATCGATGCCTGCCAGCCCGACTCCCACCAACACAAGCCCTCCAGAAGGTGGGCGGGGACGCCGTATTGGGAGGCCCACTGCTCGAAATCGGGCAGAAGTGCAACCCGGTCTGGGTAAGCGGCGAGTTGTGGCGGAAGCTGAGTATTGTTGGCCGCCAAGATCGGTTGGTTGGAAGCTGGGGGAGGAGTCGGCGTTACAGTTGGACCTGAGCTTTGGGACGCTGCCGCAGAACCGGGTGCAGGGATCGTCAATAATTGACCGGCTTCGACAAAGTTCGTGTTCGTGATGCCATTAGCGGATGCCAAATCCGTTATGGTGACGCCATTTGCTTGAGCAATGGATGCGAGAGTCTGTCCTGGGGCGACCTTTACCTGCTTTTGACCCGAGGACGATTGGCTGGGCGTAGAGCTGGTGCCTGAGTCATCAGAGTCTTGCGCCGGAGCCGGTGCCGGATTGGAACTGCCTTGGGTGGATGGTGGGCCCACCGAGAGCTTCAAGACCTGGCCGGCTTCTACGAAATTAGGGTCAGTGAGTCCATTGGCCGACTGAAGAGCCGAAACGGTCGTCCCGTATTCGGCAGCAACAACCGACAGCGTCTGTCCTGGCTGAACGGTTACGGTACCGCTGAGCGAGGCCGAGTGAACCGGGGCCGGAGCCGGGCTCGGAGCCGGGGGCGTACCCACGAGTTGGATTTTCCATCCCGCCTCAACGAAGTTGGGGTCGGAGATTCCGTTCAGGGCTGCCAGTTGCTGCACTGAAATATGGAACTGCGATGCGAGTTGCCCAAGTGTTTGGCCGGGCAACAGAACAACAGACTGAGGAGTTCCACCCGATGATGAATCCGCTGGGAGCTTCAAGACCTGCCCAGCCTCTATGAAATTCGGGTTGACGATCCCGTTAGCGGCAGCAATCGCTTCCACCGTCGTATTGAAGATGGAAGCGATCCCACTAAGGGTCTGCCCGGGGAGCACAGTTAGGGCACTTGCGGATGGGGCTGCCAGGCCGAAGGCCGAGGTAAGGGCGATGGAACCACCCATGAATGCGGATATTGTTGACTTTCGCCTCACGAACCCCAAGTTCATCTTTAGCCTCATAAGCCTCTACTATTCACTTAAACAACATCGTTATGCAAGAAGAACATCTTTACCAAATCCTCATCTGGAGGTTCAGCGCTCGCGAACGAGTGCCGAAATAGCTGACCTGAGAAGCAAAACCGCATATAGTCGCACTTGCTGAGGTCCGGCTCATGCAACGGGACGAGGGGAATCAACTGGTGAATGGAAATTTGAGATGGAACCCGCGAAGAGGAACGCAGGGCATGCGGCCCCCCTCTCGCGTTAGGTCTGGCATTGCGATAGGAGCCCTGGCGGCATTCGGTGCCACCGGTCTTGCCGCCTGTTCCGGCAATTCCGGACAGACAAACTCAGCGAGTGTCTCCGCTGGAGGGATGTGCTCGCCATCCAACAGTGTCGGCTCTTTTAGCGTTCCGAACAGCCCGAGTACGAGTACTTCTTCAGCAGCTTCGCCCTCGAGTACGTCGGCAACAACTACGACGATTGCACCAGGAGGAAAGCTTTCGAATGCAGCAAGGCTTCTCTTGGGAAGCGTGAAACACACGAGTTACACAAGCTCAGCGAAGATAGACACGAACAGCGGGACCTTCAATCTGGATTGCAGTCAATTGGTCAACTACCTGGTTTCCACTGTTGAGCCTTATGCATTGAAGACTGTCGCGGGGTACGCCTCCTTGGGCCAGTCCACTTCCGGCTCCCAGGACCTGATCTCCGGACCCGAGAGTCCCACGGCCCTTACCTATGCGGAGTTCTTTGCCTCCATGCCGCCGAGCTCATCTTTTGGTTATTGGTCCAGGGTAGCGAACATTTCTGACATCGCTAACGGTGACGTGGTCGCATGGGGAGATCCTTCCCACAAGAGTGGGGATGGGAGCTATGTAGGAGTGGTCGTGGGGTACCCGAGGACATATACGGGCTCATGTCATGTTCCAAGTGGTTACGTCGGGCTACAAGTGCCTGTACTCGATTCCGTCCAGGATCTCCACGGATCCGGTGACTCAAGGGCCCTGACGACGAACCACGGAACAGGAGTGGGTCGAGGAGACCTCGTGCTGGTAGGAACCACGTCGGGACGCGTGCTGGGCTATTGGTGGGCAACCGGCCAATGCTCAGCCCACCAACCACCGGATATAGCCATTGGACGGCTTCAATAGCGGCATGGGCCTGATGAAATCTGTGACCTAAGGAGCAGACCCCGGGTTGTTGTTCGTAAAAGGAAGAAGCACCGCTTCCTGACTGGTCAGTCGAGCGGTGCTTCTTCTAAAGTTCGGTTTCGGGAGATTCTCCCAAAGCTCAGGCTGCCTTCACCTTCTTCAGGTCGTGGGTTTCCAACACCTTGGCCTGATCATGAAACTTTCGATCCAGACCGGAGAAGAATCCCATAACCGTGTGGAAAAACGTGGCGGTTCCGGCGAGCGCCAAACCGGTCATCGTAATGCCGACCCAGTCGTAGCGCATGTGAACATGCCAGCTTGACCACATGCTGAAACCGGTTAGCCACGCTGTGGCAACTCCGACAAGCGAAGCTGTGAAGTGCCATGAAGCATGATCGTGGCTGACCGCGTGATGTACGAACATCGTCAGAGCCATTACTCCGAACGCAAATAGCAGAAATACTGCCAAAACGTGCATTTCTGCCCCCTCCTATTCTTTCCGGATTGCTCCGGCTATCTGTTACTTACATGCCGACTGAATGTCGGACTCCTTTGTCCTAATCCCTCCTTGATATGTCAAAGTGGCCAGCATGTTCGCTGCACGGAAGGCCTTTCTCCCTCCGGGTGCTGTACCCATATTGGTCCTAAGGACATAGTACTCCTTTTGGTAAAAATGTGATTATTTTTTAG
>DAIDIS010000226.1 GCA_027451785.1 Acidimicrobiales bacterium | reverse complement strand
GTCCGAAGCAATAAGCGGTCCTTCGAGACTTCCCGGATTTTCCCCGGGCTCAGGGCGCTGCGTCGCCAAACTCGCCATGCCGTCAGACTAGCCTTGTTGCGACCTGATCGCAATAAGCTTCGGAGCTACCTTCTCTATCGCACACCTAACGAGGTCAAATGGAAGTGACGCGCTTGGTTTTCACTACTCCCAGCGCATGAAGCTCACCAAGATTCGCTTCGTGCTTTTGGAGGCGACCAAGACCGCAGCGAGAGTCAAGACCGCAATACCTACAAGTGTCTGAGGTGCCAAAGCCGCAGAAGGTTGGGCCCGTGTTCCGCCGAAGAACCAAGGGGCACGCACGAGCATTGAAGACCACCATATGGCCAACCCCACAGCAAACAGATACGCGCTCCCACCAAGCATCACGCTCATCCAACCGCACGCTTTCGACCTGGCATCACTCAATTCGATACCTCTTGCGAGAGTCGAGACCAACGAGGCCAGCGAGAAAATGCTTAAGGTAGTCAAGACAACAAACAAAAGTCCCATTTCCAAGTAGCTCACGGAGCCGCCGTTCCGAGCTTGGGCGGGCAAGGAGTGTGCCGTCTTGACCATAAAGGCCAACCAAGCTAAGGTCCCGGCGCCAAGACAGGTAACCGTAATGAATTTGCGTTTTATTGCAGCCCAGCCACCTTCCCTGACAAAGCGAAGCGCTGGGCGGGCAAGCACCGCCAACCCGCCGGCGACCATCACTGCACCCGCTACCGCCGCTGCATTGACGATGCCCGCTCCAATCCTCGGCAGGAATGAGTCGGTTTGTGATATCGACGCGTTCCAATGCTCAATGAACTTCGCGAATCCGCTGCCTGCCAGTACAACAAGGGCGAACGCCCAAACACTCAGCACACCCCCATGAACCATCTGCGAGCGAGGATCGCCAATCAGGGGGTTCTCGCTCAGTATTCCCATACTCGACAACCGTTGCCGCAATCCGTCCTTGGCCATCCCTGCCACACATGACAATGGGAACGTCGGTCCATAGACGTCCTGGGCCAGGCAGAGCATCTCCTCTTGATACCTTGCTCGCCATTCGTGGGGGTAAATAGCCAACACGATCTTGACCGCAAGCGAAGGTTTCCTATTCTCGATAGGGCGACCCGGCATCATGCGACCCCAGTCACAGGAGCGATTTTTCCCCGTGCCCTCAATGAATCCGACAGTCGGCTCGATCCCGCCAGTCTGGAGATTCCCGTGTCCGCCAGTGAGCGCATCTCACCGGCAGCCTCGACAAGCGCCTGGCGTCCCGACTCGGTGATCCGGTAGGGCTTTCTCCTGTCAGATGAAGGCAACGCCTCGATGAACCCCCCGCTCTCCAGCCTGGATATTGCTCCGTACATGGTCCCCGGACCCAGCTTCACTTTGGCGAACTGTTCGATATCGACGGTTAGCGCATACCCGTGCTTCGGGCCCGATGCCAGGCTGGTCAAGATCAAGACGGAGGGCTGGTTCGGCCTTTCCAACTTAGGAGATTCCTGTCTCGAAGAACTCATACGTCACACGTTACTACGTTCCACGGACTAACTGCAACACCTTGCTCCTAGGATTCGACTCATGAAACCAACACGGCGGAAGACTTATCTGGAACATTCCCGAATGCCAGGGCGGCAGAGACGGCTATGGCGAAACTGGACAAGGGTCTCGTTTTTGGTTTTTCTCGTAGTTGTCGGGGCGAAGTTGGCGGGCGAGCACGCACCTGGGTCCCGCAACAGGTGGACCCAGCTGGGCGATGCGGGCAGCAACATTTCCGTCGCCGATGCGTCCGCCCCGAATTCCGGGCAGACCGCCCGAATCGCCGGGCCTACGGCAGCGAGAAGTTCCGGTCCCACAACGGCCCCGACCACGGGCCCGGCAGGCGCCCCGACCGGCGCCCCGACCACGGGTCCGGCCTCCCGGCTTACAGGCAATGTCCGATGTGTAGCGCGGGGTCTCGGTGAGGACGCGTTACCCGATCCGTCGTGTACTCCAGGTTCGACCAACCCGTCGGTAAACCAGGGCAACATTGGATCCACCATCTGCGCTCGGGGATGGAGTCGGACAATCAGGCCGCCCCTTTCCTATACCGAGGCGCTCAAGCACTCCCAGATGCTCCAATACGGAGAAGGTGAAAGTCTTTCAATGGTGGAGGAGGATCACCTGATCCCCCTTGAATTGGGAGGCTCACCTACGGACCCGTCGAACTTGTGGCCCGAACCGGCAAGATCACCGAACTTGAAGGACCAGGTCGAGAACGCAGCGAACCGGGCAGTATGCCAAGGTCGGCTCTCCCTCTCCGACGCCCAGCAAGCGATCGCGACCAACTGGACCCTTCTCGGTCAGCGTTTGGGTGTCCCATTGGCTTAAAGGAGGGGGCGGGTTACTAATGTGGGGATCATGCTTGCCGCCCTTGCCACAGCTTCCGACTCGATCAGGCTCTCCCTTCACGTACTTGCTGCGTCAGTGTGGGTGGGAGGCCAGATAACAGTCGCTGGGCTACTCCCCACCGTCCGTTCCCTTGGCGACGACTCGCCCAAGAAAATAGCTCAGGCATTTGCCAAGATTGAATGGCCGGCTTTTGCGTTGCTGGTCATCACCGGATTCTGGAACATGTCTGCATCCAGCAAGGGCCAGTCCAGCACCTGGAAGATGGTCCTTGGGATCAAGATGGCAGTCGTTGTGGCGGCGGGGGTCGCGGTATTCCTCCATCAGCGATCAAAGACCAAGGCAGCGCTTGCGATTTGGGGAGCTGTCGGATCGCTTTGCTCCGTTGCCGCACTTGTGATGGGAGTAGTGCTCGCAGGCTAGGCCGCTGGCCGCTTGGCACCGCTCGCTAGGGAGGCGGAACCCGAGTTTGCAAACCCACAAGCACGCTCAGGCTCGCTCAGGCAACCACAGGCTCGCTCAAGCAAGAGTCAGCTTACGTACAAGTCTCCGTTAGGCCCCTTGGCGATGCTTATCTTCGCAAGCCCTGTCTGAGCGGGACCGATCTCGACCGCCCCGGTCGTGCCGTTGAACTGCGAACCGTGGCAAGGACAAACGAACTGCTTTCCTGTCGGGTCGTATTGGACGGTACATCCGGCATGAGGGCACACCGCGTCGAAGGCCAAGAACTCCCCCGCATGAGGTTGGATGACGATCGAAGGATCACCCGACTGCGGATCCGTAAATGTAGCGGCGCTTCCGACCTGCACATCGGACGATGGGCCGATCGCAGTCCCCTTCGGAGTGGGGGCGGCTTGCGACGATGGGGCCGATGTCGAAGTCGACGTAGAAGGTGTGGTTCCGCTTGACGACTGCGACGGCGCTGACGTCGTCGGAGGAGATTGCGCTGGCGACGTCGCCCCACTCAGCGTTGGGCTGGTTGCCGAGCCCTTGGTACCCGTTCCGCCTGCTGCCCGCCCGCCCGCTGCCGCAAGGCCGGCACCGACAATTCCAGCTCCGGCGGCCGCTACCCGGAGACTGAAATTCCTCCGGTCAAGCTCTGCCACGTTCATTCTGGGGAGCGGCTCGATTGTGTCCTTCAAGAAAGGACACCCACTCGGCGCACAAATCCGGTCCTTGCGGGCTGCGCATGAACCCGCCTCGAAGGAGCCGCAAACCCTGCGAATCGTTGAGAAACCTACCGGAACGACAGCGTTGGGCTCGCCGCCCATTTGCTTGAGCGTCCGAATATGCATGAGGTTCTCAATAGACATGACACCGCCATCGCCCGCTACGACCAACGGCAACCAAGCGAAAGTGAACACGATGTCCGACCCTGTGAAATAGGGGCTCGAGTGGAAGCTGATCGCCAAGAAAAGGCTGGCGGATATCAACGTTCCGCCTATGGCCGCAACCCTGGAAAGAATCCCAAAAAGCGTCCCCAGCCCCACAGCCAGCTCACCCAGCGCCATCACCAAGCCGACAAGAACAGCTACGTGGGTGAGCGGGGAAATGAGCGAATGGATAGGGCTCCTGTGAGCGGCCCCGATCATCTGAGCCTGAATCGAAACTGGGCTGGAGGAGTTGAAGAAATTTGGGTTGGCGAGCTTCTGGAGGCCCGCAAAGATGAACGTCACGCCGAGGAAAGCCCTGAGTGGCAAAAGCGCCCACCCAGCGGCGAACCTCGGGTTATATGGCGGCTTCCACCAGGAGGAATCCAACTGAGCGTGCCCCTTTGACGCGTCCCGCCTCAATTGGCCCTTGGGAACGTCCGGCGCGTTCGACTGAATGCGTTTCGGCTGCTGTCTCATTGGATGTCTCGTCCCAGCTGTCGGCCGGGGCCGGGGCGCACCAGTGCGGCCCTTTGGCATAGTCCCTCCTAAGGAGTTGGCACAGAGATGATCGGTGACGGCCTAGCCGACATGGTGAAGAAGTCCCTAGCCCACCAGGAATGGAAATATCTGTCCGGGCCGGACGCCATGTTGGCCAGAAGGTCGGTTCCGTTGGATGGCGAGGCAACCCCGTTGTCGTTAGGGCCAGGATTATAAGTAGCGAAGTTGACCCAGTCGGTATTGATGTCCAGCTCCATCGCCCTTACGGCTCCCGCGCGCACCAGTACGGCGGCAAGGTCCGTGATGTTGAGATTCGGGCCTGCCACGTAAACCAAGGCCCCGTTCGCCGTAATGCCGACGGCTGATCGCCATACTTGGTCCTTGTTGCCCAAGGTGGCTCCCCACACGTGAGTATCGGTCGACAGAAGGTCAGGGGCAGGTTGCCCATTGTCGACCAGCAATACGAGGTTCTGACGGACGGAAACGATATTCGGGCTCATCGTGAAGTCCCGGCCCCATACGCCGATGTTGCAAGTGCCGTTTGAATATACGACGAACGAAGCACCGCCGTTCCTCAAGGGAATCTCTACGCGACCGTCGGTGTAATAGCCTCCCTCGGCATCTTGCATCCTAAAGCCCGCGTTGAAGGCGGCGACCAAAGTCTGGGCTGCCGCTCCTTGGATCGGCGCCGTGTTGGCGAACGGGCCGCCTCCGGGCACCTGGCTTCCGCTGTAAAGGGTTGTTGAAAGCAACTTGGTGTCCATCCATGCAACTGCGGTCACCACGCTGGAATAGACAGGGTCGGGCCTTATATACGTTTCATAGACGGCAGGAATTCCATCCACGGTTCTTCCAGCGGGGCTCCACTGCCCTTCACCTGAAATGGGTGGACTGGTGACAATCGGCTGCAGCGGACTAGGGGTGGGCAACGCCAGTTGGCTGACTGAAGTGGTGGTCGGGGAGCTTTTGGCTGCGGGGATGGCTCCCTTCGGAGGTGTTCCTCCAACAGGTGCGTGATGATGCGAATACCAGAAGTCTTCGAGCGACACGACAAACGACCCACCGCCGTGGTTCCTAACCCACTCGGCCAATCGGCCTGAAAGGGTGGTTCCGAGCGTTGGGTTCGTAGCTGCCCCCGCCATAGAGACCCAGGCCGGAGTGAGCAGAACGAAGACCAGTATGACCGCAGACCATCGCTTGTGACGCCTTGCCCACCGACCGCAGCGGGTCGGTAACGGCAATCCCGCATTAGCTGAGACCTGCCTCCCGGGCTTTTGCTTATTGGGCTGCGGATTACGTCTTTGGGGTGAGACTCTCGGTGGATCGGTCATGCCAGTCGACTGCACGACCACCAATTTAACCCGGATACCTTACGGGCCTGTGAATTAGCAGCTGAGGAATGCCGCCGTGTTTCCCTTGGGGAGAGGTCCCTTTGTTAGTGGGATGGATCAGCATTTTTGCACTTCAGAGCTTTGGGGGCGGCCGTTCTACAGATCTCCTTATGTGCCGAGCGCTACCGACCGAGAGTTAAAGAGAGAAATTTTTCTGCAGGTGCTGGAGGGGGAAGTTCCGCCCGGCAGAGCGACAAGTGATGTTCCGTTAACACGGCCATAACACCGTTGACTCATGGTGGCAACGGTTAGGTGGTTGTTTGAATCCGTGAGCTGGATTGCGCGGGTACCCGACACGGACATCACCGGTGGTTGAGGCGCCCATCCCTGCAAACGGGGAAATTCGCAGGCTGACAGGCTTTACGGTGGGAATCGTCGCCGATCAAACGCGCGAAGAGATTGTGGGATTAATTTCCCGTCTCGGCGCCAAGGTGGTCTCATCGGCCCCCATTAGAAATAGGGGCCCCTCAGTCACCAGGAAATTGATGGAGGACTCCAGGGTATTCGTAGCTTCAACCGACCCCGGGCTGGTGATTTCGACGGTGGAAGATTTGAGTCGGTGGCAAAAGGTCGCAGATTCCTGGGGAATCGGCACTGAGCTTCGGGACAAGCTAGAGGGGTCCAAAGTGGTGCAATTTCCCAGGTCTGATCGCCCCTCCTTGCCCTCCATCGAAGCTTTGCTGCGGGACGGTGCCTCCCCGTCCGGAACTCCTACGGGTGCGTCCGGATCTCCTACGGATACCTCCGGGTTCGGGGTCGCTCGCAATGCGACGCTGATTACTTCAGGAGAGGGTGCCGAGATCCTCTCCTACCGGCTTGGTCGTATTGGCATAACAGTTGAGGCTCTTCTCGTGGACCAGCCCTCAGGACACTCGGACTCGTTCGGGGTCTCCCGGCTCGTCCACGGGGCGATCTCCGGTCAGCTCGACGCTTTGGTGCTCACCAGTCCGGCGGCCACCGACTCATTGCTTGAGTCGGCAAGAGGAGCGGGTTTCGAGCAAGAGCTAACGGTCGCCCTGTCCCAGCAGGTACTTTGCGTAGCAATCGGTACACTGAGCGCCGCAGCTCTATCGGAACTCGGCGCCCACGTGGCGATTCCGGAGAGGCCTCGGGTCGCGCCACTCGTCCGGCTTCTTGCCACCCAACTGCCAAAATACAAAACCAAAACCCTCCGGCTCTCGGGAGGCGCCATCGAGATTCGGGGCAATTCCGTATTGATAAACGGACAACTGGTGACCTTGCCGCCCGCCCCGATGGCGATGATCAGAGCACTGTCGGAAGTCCCGGGGCGGGTCTATACCCGAAGAGAACTCGCACCCCATCTACCAGGGGCCGACTCGTCCACCCACGCGGTGGAGATGGCGGTCACGCGGCTCCGGTCCCTTCTTCCAGGCGTATCCATCGTCCAAACGGTCGTAAAGAGGGGGTACCGGCTCGCATACGACCCTTAGCGGATTTACTCCGCTCCCGGCGGCCGCACCTCGCCTTTTTGCCGTCGAGTTAGGACAGTTAGGACATTAAGGTAGAGATCCTAAGCCTTCAGGTAAGATTTCCATGTGACTTCCACCAGAGCCGTATCGACTCAAACCCGGCTCTCGGCAAAGGACAGGCGACGACAACTTATTTATATCGGCCTCTGGCAGATGGCGACTCGACCGATTGCGGACTTCACCATCGACGACGTAGCCACCGAGGCGGGCATATCCCGTAGCCTGCTGTTTCACTATTTCCCTTCCAAGGCAGAGTATTTCGTCGAAGTTTTCCGCGAAGCAAGTCAGATTTTCCTTAATTTCCTGACCTCTCCCGTTGATGCTCCTCAACAGTGGATCGACTATCTCTCGACTCCTGGGTCCACCGAGGTGGACTTCGGTCAAGATCTCCGTTCACTTTTTGACAGGTATGTCACCTATCTTGAGCGTCACAACGACTCGTATAACGCAATCATCAAGTTTCAGGCCGGCGGCGATAGCCAGATCATTGCGATATATGAGGAGGCGAGATCAACCCTTGCCCGTATTACTCTGCAGGCTGCTGGCATCAACGAAATCTCTCCATGTCTTATCGCCTCGACGAGGGCATGGTACGCATACTTTTCCGACTTCACGAGCCAGTGGATCACCAACCAATTCGTGGCACGTGACCGGCTTCTGGACATTGCGCTCGAAATGTTTGAGCGTGCAACCTCTGCAGCAATGATGGCAGGCAGTTAGTACCTTGTATAACCCATACGCCACATCATTGATCCAGGCAGGCGGTGGCATCGTCTGGAGAAGGCAACTAGAGGGTGGAATCGAGGTGGTCCTCGTCCATCACCGCACTCATACCGACTGGGCCGTTCCGAAAGGAAAGCTGGAGTCTAACGAGTCGCTGATCGACTGTGCCGTCCGAGAGGTAAAAGAGGAAACGGGCATCGGTTGCCTTGTTGGGGGTAGCCCCATTTCAATTTGGTACATAGACCGTCTGGGTAGACCCAAGTGCGCCTCCTACTGGTCCATGCGACCTGACGAGCAGCATCATTCCGCCGATCTCGACCCACATCCCGAGTTGGAGATCGATCATGCGGAATGGTTCCCGATCGCAGATGCAGTCAAGAAGGTGAGCTACGCCCGCGATCGCATGTTGCTCATGTATTTCGCTTCGATCTCAGGACTCGATGGCGAGCTGGCGGAACTCGACTTTCCGCGTAAGCCGACGATCATCCTGCGCCACGCAAAGGCGGTGGAACGCAGTGACTGGAAAGGCCCCGACTCGACTCGCCCTTTGGATACAAAGGGCAACATCCAGGCACAAGCCTTGGCCGGGGCACTTTCGGGCTTCCCAGTCACCAGGATTTTGACCTCACCGTCAACGAGATGCGTTCAAACAGTAGGTCCGCTTAGCGAAAAGTTCTCCCTCGTAGCCGACGAAGAGCCGAAACTCCAGGAAGGCTCGACAGCTGAGGCTTACAAACTTCTCCACTCGCTGGATGGCGAGGGCGCTGTGATCTGCACCCACGGAGACGTGATCGAGCACATCATGGGAGAGCTGGCTGCGCAATCGCTCCCACTGCCGGAGTCCGCGCCGATTGCCAAGGCCTCTGCCTGGGTGCTTGATGGTGATGGAGAGGGATTCGGCATCTCCATGTACATCACGCCACCCAAGTAACCCTAGGAAAAAAGACCTCAGCCCTCGGCCGCAGCAGCGTCTGGGGCGCTACCCGAAGCTCCCTCTGTCGGGTTCGCTTCAGCGGCTTCAGCGGTGTCGCCAGCTACGACTGCCTTTGCTGTTGTGGGCCTCTCGATCTGAATCCGGCGCGGCTGGATAGCTTCCTTCAGCGGTGCGGTAACCGTAAGGACTCCATGCTCATAGCGAGCCTTTATCCCTTCCGAGTCGATCTCGTCTCCTAGGTAAACCTTTCGCAGGTAGGAACCGTAGCCTCGTTCGTTGAGCACTACGGTCTCTGCGTCCGACCGAGTCCACTCCCGGTGTGCCTTTACCGTGAGCACGCCCTTTTCGATGGTTACATCAATTGTCTCCGGGTCTACCCCCGGAAGATCGAAGCTCGCCTTGATGCCATCGGGACTTTGCCGCACCTCGGCAGGCATTGCCCTGCCCGTGACCGTCCCTACGGTCCTGAATGCCCTTTCGATTTCACGGATTGGGTCATATCTGATCAGCATAGTTATCATGCCCTCCTAAGCTCATCTATCCACGATGTACTTACCTAACCTGATAATGTCATACTCAAGTTATTGTTGTCAACATTACTTATATCTAGCCCGTTCACCTCGGTTATCCTTGTCAGCGTGCCAAATGGCGAACGAATAGCGCTTGAGACGAGCAATGACCTTCCGGCAATCTGCACCGACGTTGTGCGGCTGGGAGCAATGGTGGTTGAAGCGGTTCAGGCGGCAACCGCAGCGCTTCTCGACGCCGATCTAACAATCGGCGAGCAGGTGCGGGAAGCCGACGGCGTCATAGACACCCTCACCGACTCGATTGAGGAACGAACCCTCTTCTACTTGGAAGAACAAATCCCGAGAGAAGCTGACCTGAGGGTAGCCCTGGCGATTCTGCGCATCGCACAAGAGCTTGAGCGCACCGGCGACCTTATGATCAACATCACCAAGGCGTCCCGTCATCTTTATCCTCATGGTTTGGAGCCGAGGATTAGAGGCTTGATAGACCGGATGAGGGAGCAGGCTACGGTTCAGCTCCAATTGGCCATGGAATCGTTCTCCGATAGAGACACCGCCAAGGCGGCCGCTCTCTCAGACATGGACGACGTGATGGACGATCTACAAAAAGAGCTCTTTCGGACGATTCTCTCAACCGGGCAAGCCGACGAGAACGCGGTACAGCTTGCCGTTCAGATGGCTTTGGTCGGTCGGTTTTTTGAGAGAACGGCCGATCATGCGGTCAATATCGGCGACAGAGTCATCTACATGCTCGGAAAGGGAAGCTGACCCAGCCCAAACCCAGCAGGTCCAAGGCCCGGCTCGAACCCAGCGCCCAGTGCAAACCCGGCTCGAACCCGGCGCCCAGTGCCAAGTGCCAAGCCCCAATTGCCAACCCTAGTTAGCCGCCTTGGCAGCGATGCTGTCTTGTCCTCTCAAATAAGGACGCAAGCACTCCGGAATCGAAACCGACCCGTCGGGCCGGCGGTTAGTCTCGACCAGCGCAGCCCACACACGCGGCCAGGCAAGGGCCGATCCGTTGAGCGTGTGGACGAACTCAATCCCCGGCTTTGATGATGGTTCCCCACCCTCATTTCCCTGGCGGTACCGGATGTTTGCTCGCCTCGCTTGGTAGTCACTAAACCAAGAGACAGACGAGACTTCCAACCACATTCCCGTTCCAGGCGAATAGGCCTCCAGGTCGAAGGTCCTGGCGGCCGAGTTCCCCAGGTCCCCGGCACAAAGGTCAATGACCCTGTAGGAGATTCCAAGCTGCCTGAGCAACGCTTCGGCTCTATGCAATAGGTCGCGGTGCAGTTCTGCCGCTTGACTCGGAGTCGCATATGCCAGGATTTCCACCTTGTCGAACTCGTGCAGCCTCAAAAGTCCCCTGGTATCCCTCCCGGCAGACCCGGCCTCCCTCCGGAAGCAAGGAGTGTAGGCCGTCATACGGACCGGCAGCTCGGCTTCGGGAAGTATCTCCTCCCTGCCCATCGAGGTCAGGGGGACTTCAGCAGTCGGAATTGCCCAAAGGTCATCACGCTCCATGTGAAAGGCGTCTTCGGCAAACTTCGGGAGATGGCCGGTGGAGATCATCGTCTCCGTTTTCACGAAGCTTGGTGGCCTGACCTCTTCGAATGCATCGGAATGTGAGTCAATCGCCCAGGAGGTGAGCGCCCGCACCAGCGAGGCACCCATTCCCCGGTACATCCCGAACATTTTGCCGGACATTTTTGTCGCCCGCTCGGGGTCGAGAATCCCAAGCTGCTGGCCTATTTCCCAGTGAGGGACACGATTGGCGTCGCCAAACGATGACTCGATGGCGCACCGCGCCTTTTCTTCCTCTTCCTCACTTAAGTAAAGTGCGGAGCCCGCATCACTTCGCCCTTCCAAAATCCCAAAAGAAAAGGGCCCGTCCCTCGCGTCCAACGCCGCGTTCCAGTAATGAACGACAGGATTGTCGTCTGGACCATCTCCGTCAGGGCACTCGTCGGCAGGGAGGTTAGGTAACCTCAACATCAGGTCACGGCGCTCGGACTCCTTGGCATCGACCTGCTCGCCCAGGGACTGCTCCTGAGCACCCAGCTCCTTGCTGGTAGCAGCGAGGCTGGCCGCCTTCTCCTCGTCGCCCGATCGTTTCGCCTCCCCGACGCCCTTGGAAATCGCCTTGACCTCGGCCCTGACCGCCTCTCTTCTCGAAACCAGGTCCCTCCAATCGGCGTCTGCTTGAAGCACAGCGTCTACTGACGCCTCGTAATCAGCCGACCGACGGGCAAGCGAGGCCTTCACCATTGAGGTCTGTTCCCTTACAAGTCTTACGTCAATCAAGGTTGCTCCGTACGCTTTCTTGGGAGGGGCGCAATCTCGGCTCGGGTGCCCAGGTCGTGCACCTCGCCTTGAAGAAAGTATCGTGATCGCCGTGCCCGCGGTCGAGTTGGTTGATCTAAAAGTGAACTTCGGCAGTATACGTGCCGTCAATGGTCTTTCGTTCTCGGCTGAGCTTGGGGAGGTCGTCTCGGTACTCGGCCCGAACGGCGCCGGCAAGACGACCACCATAGAAACGCTGGAAGGCTACCGCCGGCCTTCCTCCGGATCTGCACGGGTTATGGGACTGGACCCGGTTTCCGACAGGAGGGCTCTGGCGCCGATGATCGGGGTCATGCTGCAAAGTGGCGGTATTTACCCGTCGATGAACTCGGGCGAGGCACTACGGCTCTTTGCGTCGTATTTCCCGGACCCGGCCCCCGTCAGTGACATTGCCGCCAAGCTGGGCATCGACAATTTTGCCAGGACGCCATACAGGCGACTCTCCGGCGGAGAGCAACGCAGAATCTCGCTCGCGCTGGCGTTGGTTGGGCGGCCAAAAGTCGCTTTTTTGGATGAGCCGACTTCAGGTATGGACATCGAGGGAAGGCTGGCCGTTCGGCAAGTCGTCTCGGAACTCCGAGACAGCGGAGTCTGCGTGATAATCGCCACCCACGAGCTGAGCGAGGCCGAGCGCTTCTCCGACAGAGTGATAATCGTCGACCAGGGAAACCTGGTAGCCCAAGGCCCGCCCCGAGATTTGATCGACGAATCCGGCACCGAATCGCTGGAGGACCTCTTCTTGGCCGTGACACGTCGCGAAGCTTCGGATCGGGACAGGCGCGAGAAACCGGAACGGGATAGGCGCTACAAACCGGGAACAGGCAGGCGCGAGAAACCGGAAAAGGCCAGGCGCGACACGAAGGGTAAGAACCAATGAAGCGCCGCTCCCCTCTCATCGCCCAAGCGCTTGCGGAGACAAAGATGACGCTAAGGCGGGGTGAGTCGGTCCTGCTGGCCGTCGTCATCCCGCTCGCTGCCCTCATAGGCTTCTCCAAAACCTCCATAATCAACTTCGGTACAGCCAAACCGATCAACTTCCTGGTCCCGGGCATACTCACCCTCACGATCATGTCGACCTCAATGGTCGGGCTCTCGATCTCGACAGGATTCGAGCGCTACTACGGAGTCTTGAAGCGTCTTGGTACGACTCCTCTCGGGCGCGGACGGCTGCTTGCAGCGAAGGCCTTGTCGGTCACCGCCATCGAAATCCTGCAAGCAACCGTCGTAGTCGTGGCAGGACTGATGCTCAGCTGGCGAGTCCCAAGTTCAGGCCCGCTTGTAATCGCCCAGGCGGTAGCGGTCTCGCTCCTTGCCGGCATCGCCTTTTCGGCCATCGGACTTCTGATAGCGGGAACAATTTCCGCCTTTGCCGTCCTAGGGCTCTCGAACACCCTCTGGTTCGTCATGCTCCTGGTTTCCGGCATTGTCGCTCCGATCTCCAAGCTCCCACAAGCTCTCCAGGTCTTTTCGAAGCTGTTACCATCCACTGCCCTCTCCCAGGCCCTCCACGGGCTGTTCGGGGGCTTGGTGACATCACACGGATCGGTGGTTCCGGCGGCACAAAGTGTCCCCGTGTCCTCGTGGCTGGTCCTCGCCGTATGGGCTGCCGTTGCAGGCGCACTGGCAGCTTGGAAGTTCAAGTGGGAGTGATCGCCGAGCAGGATTGATCCCTCCAAGGACAGGAGTCGCAACCCTGCGACGGAGCCAAGCGAAGTCTCGACTTGGGCCACCCGTCCCGCCAGCGCGTAGCATTGTAGGCGTGTTGTTGCGATCAGCCCGTAATTGGTTCAAGTACGCAGCCTGGGCTTCAGCACTTGGGATCTCCGCACTGGTGGTATCGGGTGGCCTGGTTAGGGTCACCGGTTCGGGACTGGGTTGCCCGGACTGGCCGACTTGCACACACCAAGACCTGGTGGCGCAGCTCTCCTACCACCCAATGATTGAGTTTGTGAACCGCGTGTTTTCGGGCGCGCTGACGATTGCCGTTGCGGCAGTTCTTGCCGGGGCGATCGCATTGAGGCGGGAGAGAAGGGACTTTGCTGGGCCCGCTTGGGGCTTGGCGATAGGAATGGTCGCGCAGATCATCCTCGGCGGGCTGGTGGTGCACTTTCAGCTCTTCCCCCCGTTGGTGATGTTGCATTTCCTTATCACCTTCGCCATGATCGCCAATGCTTTCTACCTGGTGATGCTCTTAAGCCACGAGTCC
>DAIDIS010000225.1 GCA_027451785.1 Acidimicrobiales bacterium | reverse complement strand
TCGAGAAAAAGGTTCGCGAAAAAAGGGTCGAACTGAGTTCCAGTCTGAGACTCTATCTCCTGCAGAGCGGTCTCTTGCGGCCAGGGCTCCTTGTAGCACCTGGCGTGCGTCAATGCGTCGTAGACATCCGCAATCGCTACGATCCTCGCTTCCACCGGAATTGAGTTTCCCGATATGCCGTGAGGATAGCCTTGCCCGTCGAAGTGCTCATGGTGAGATAACGCGATTGATTTAGCCGTATTGAGTACCTCGTAGTTGGAGCCATCCAATAACTCGGCTCCAACCTTCGTATGCTGTTTTACGACTTCGAACTCCGCATCGGTCAAGGGTCCAGGCTTCAATAGGATTGAGTCGGGGACCGCGATCTTGCCGATATCGTGCAGAGGAGCGACCTTGTGTATCAAGCTGACCCGGTAAGGTGGCAAGCCGGCGGCGGCGGCAATGGCTTGGGCAACTTCCGCAACTCTGGACGTATGGGCGTGAGTGTCGTCGTCTCGGAACTCAGCAGCTAGACCCAGCCTCTCGATCAGCTCGTTCTGGCTCTGCTCAAGCTCGGCAGTCCTCTTTTCGACGTTGGACTCAAGCATCCAAGCCTGGGACTCGATTTCCCGATGAAGCTTTCTGGTGTGAAGGAGGTTGGAAGTTCTCAAGACGACTTCCACCGGGTCAAAGGGTTTGGTCAGGAAGTCGTTTGCACCGGCGGCGAGAACGCGCCTCTTGGTATCTGTGGATGTATCTGCCGTAAGGACGAGAACGGGAAGGAAGGAAGTCTCGGCCTCGCGCTGCTCTCGGCAAGCGGACAAGAACGCGTATCCATCAAGTATGGGCATGTGAAGGTCGAGCAAGACGATATCGATGTTCCGGTCATCCAGAATCTCGAGTCCCCTGAAAGGATCGGTAACGGAGACGATGGATGAGAAACCCTCTCTTTCGAGAACCCGTTCCAATAGAACAATGTTGCTCAACTCGTCATCTACGATAAGGATGCTTGAATTCTCCACTAAATCGGTCAATCAGAAGGGTCCTCAACTTCGCCATACGTGAAATAAAGCGCCAATTTCACGATACCTCTAATGGTAGCGATTTCGATACCCTACTGAGCTATTGCCGAAACGGCTTCCTCAGGTGACTTTGATCGACCCATGCATGAAAGTGTGAAACTTGCAGTGATAGGTGTATGTGCCCGGGTCCATAGGTGCAGTCACGGTTCCCGAGCTACCTCCTGCGACAGTACCGGAATCGAAGGAGTCCTTGGCAGCGACGCCGGCGTCGGAGGTCACCGTGTGTGGCGCAGAGTCCTTGTTCACGAGCTTGATTACTTCCCCAGGCGTTACGCTTATCGTGCCCGGAGAAAAAGAAAAGTTCTGCATTGTGATTGTGGGGGCGCCATTGTGAGTAACAGGCACGAAAGTCGCGGCGCTGTTGCTCGCAGCCTTTGGAGCGGGCGCCTTGGGGGAAGAGCTACAGGCCGCTACCACCAAGGGCAGGGAAAGAGCCAAAGCCAAGCTCCCGATTAGGCGGTTGGGCTTGATCGTTTCTGAGTACCTAGCGTTCTTAGCCTTGGACACTGTCCTGGTCTCCCGGGTTCGATTTCGTCTGGTGCGATCCGGACTTACTCGACTCAGCTTGGCGTGACCCATCAATTAGCTCCTCTAGAAAGTAAACGGGGTCAAATCGGTCCATTACCGAACGTACCTCGAACATCTCCTTGTCGGGGATGCCGCCACCGTAGGGGTCGATTCTCTCCGACAACCGGGTTGTCACCTGAAGGCCGTCCTTCGCATTCGCGAGATGAGCCTCAAATCTGAGGTGGAAGTAAACTTGTAGATAGCCGCCGGTTCCTACTCCTTTGGGGTAGTTTCCCTGGAAGGCCCATAGGCCCAAGGCCATTCTGCCCTTCGTGTTGCGTGCGGCGAGCTGTACGACTTCAGCTATCCACCGTTCGTACCTTACTTTTCCACCTACCCGTGCGCCTTCGGAGGGAAACCAGCCCTCCTCGATCAGGAACTGCTCCAGCTTGGCCATAATTTCCGGTCCATCCGGTCCACAATCCAGGACCTGTGTGACAACGGTGCTGTCCCAGGATTCAGGTCTGGGCCCAATTTCGTTGCGGACTATCCCCGGCAAATTACTGACCTCGCAATCCCACAAAACAAGCGCAGCACCACTCTCCCTAAGGCCAGCCGGAGTTGGCAGGTCAATCCGGTCGGCGCTGGATATGAGCAACAATATCTCAATACATTTCCCGGCCTGCCCATTCGAGCCAGCCCGATAGACCTCCTGGATAACTCTGGTGATCCTCTTCTAGCATCGGGATACTGGAGGAGCCGCTTTAAGTCCGAACTATCCGGATTTGATATATCGAAGGCACCGACCCGTCAGGGAACGAAGGAGTCGCAATGGAGATCGAAGGCAAAGTCGTCGTTGTAACGGGCGCCGCAAGCGGAATCGGCCGATCAATGGCGCGCCGCTTTGCCACCGAAGGAGCGAAAGCCGTGGTGGTCTCCGACCTGAATGAGGAAGGAGCGACGAAAGTCGCTTCTGAAATTGTCGAGCACGGCGGCAATTCGGTGGCGATCCGGACCGATGTCGGTGACGAAAGTCAAGTGGTTGCACTGATCGACAGGGCCACCGAGGCATTCGGCCCGATTGACCTGTTTTGCTCCAACGCAGGGATTGCCACGATAGGTGGCGCAGAGGCGCCCGACCTCGCTTGGTTGGGGAGTTGGCAGGTGAACGTCATGGCTCATGTTTTTGCCGCCCGAAGATTGATTCCGGAGATGGCCGAGCGAGGACATGGCTACTTGCTCAATACCGCCTCCGCCGCCGGCCTCTTGACCAACTTGGGCACTGCACCTTATGCAGTTACCAAGCATGCGGCGGTCGCTTTTGCCGAGTGGCTGGCAATAACGCATCACCATCAGGGAATCCGGGTTTCGTGCCTTTGCCCGCAAGGTGTGCGTACGCCGATGTTGATGGCCGGTATGGGAATCGTGGACGAAGACTCGGGTGACCCGAGTGAGTGGGAACCGATGGAGACGACTCGCGTCCAAGGGGAAGGTGGAGGCCAAGATGGTGACCCGATTCCCGGCAGCCAGACCCCGGAGGGTGGATTGCCCACCAAGGATGCGGTAATGGGTGCAAGTGCGGTGTTGGCTTCGGGAGGGCTTTTGGAGCCTGCTGACGTAGCGAGGTCGGTTGTTCGAGCTCTTAGGGAAGAGCAATTCCTGATCCTCCCTCATCCAGAGGTCGCTAAGTACTTCCGCAATCGCGCTAACGACCACGAGCGTTGGCTCTCGGGTATGCGGAAGATGCAATCTCAGCTCATGAGTATCTGAAGCACGGATGAGCCCTGCGCCCAGGCCACCCTGGGAAGTCGACGAAGAGCTTGGAAAAGGTCTCTATGCCCGCCGGGGCTCGCAGCCGCGCGCTGGGTCGCGCCAGGGTGGGCGACAAGTAGGGCGCCATGGTGTCGAGGCTGAGACCATCGGCGTAGCAAGCCGAGATTCCGCCGAGGCCGATGAAGGCTCCGTTGTCCATGTGGCTCATCGTTTCTGGTTAGATCACCGCGAAGATATCCTGGACAATCTTCTGGGCGGAGAACCCCGAATGTTTCGGGGCCGGAGGCGAAGGCAATTGGTCGTTCCGGCTCCTACCGTTGCCCCGGCGGTCGCTCCGGCTCTGGACCGATTGGCGGACGACCGCTCGGCCAGTCGGATCGATTTCGGTTTTGCGGTTTGGGTCGGAGTTCTTACGTTAGTTGGCTTGGTGCTCAGGGTCGCTTTCGCGGCCACGGGAGGAAGGTGGTCTCCGGCTAATGGAGTGTCCGACCCTTTCTATTACCACCTTCAGGCGGCTCAGCTAGCAAGCGGGCTAGGGTTTCACAACCCTTGGGCCTATGTTGTCTATAACCAACACTACCCATCGGCTTTGCACCCGCCGCTAACTTCAATATTGCTGATGCTTTGCGACCTAGCCGGTCTCCACTCTATTGGGGC
>DAIDIS010000224.1 GCA_027451785.1 Acidimicrobiales bacterium | reverse complement strand
CGACGGGCATCATGCCGCCTCGTAACCTGCCTCTTCGATGGCAGCCCGCAGTGCCGCGTCGTCCAGCCCTTCACCAGTCACTGTAACGGCTTTGGTTTCCAAGTCAACCTCGACCGCACTAACCCCCGACACCGACGAGAGCTCTTTGCTCACAGCGCCCTTGCAGTGGTCACAGGTCATGCCATCCACCTTGTATGTAATTGTCTCCGGCATTTCACCATCCTTTCGTACCTTTTTGATTATACCCCCATGGGGTATCACTTACACCAAGCTGGCAAATAACCGGTCACGCTGAATCCTTCCCGCCGAATGGCCGCTCTTTCGATTCACCCAGCTCGCTTCCTAGCGCTCGCTTCCTAGCGCTCGAATCACGCTCGCCTAGGGGATTTGCGGATTAACCGGGGTCGCCATGAAGCAGCCGACATCGTATGGATATTCCAAGGTTGCGTCGTAGTGGTAAACGCTTTGCATCTGCCCGTTCCACATAACATCGGAAGTCCGACCATGGCAGCTGTCGAGCTGCGCGTTGGTCAAAAGATTGCCGTTAGCATCGAACTCTGCATAAATCCCGTAACCGTCGGTCGCGTACCCCACGAGTACCGACGAGTTCGCCTTGGCGCTTGAGCTGTAAAGGAAGGATGGAACATCGTGATGGTGGGCGACGTCGCTCTGGTCGGGGTGCTCACCCCATGAATCCAGGACTTCGTGAGCGCCTGCGTCACGACCTTCGCCGTCAAGTGCGTTATAGAGGACTACGCCGTCAGTCAGCACCCCAATTACACCCATTGGAAGGCATTGAGGGCTTTTAGCGGATTGAGGATTCAAGGGCAGAGTCCAGTTGAAGTTGTGGGCAACTATGGAGTTTGGGTTCTGGTCATATTGGTGCGCAGGGTCGCTCAACTGGATGGGGAAAATACCGGTGTTGTGGTCGGGCTCGTCGTTTCCGGTCACAATTCGCGAACTACCCGAGGTGGTGGCAGAGAATATGGCACTGGGCCAAGAAACCGAACCTTGGACGGCGAGCTTGGATGACGAGTCCCAAGTGGCCGCTGACGAATTGATCCAGGGAACGTTAGCCTCGGCTCCGCCGCCACCGAAGCTCGTAGTGCACGAGTCGACGTATCCAACCTCCGGAGTCGTCGAGACATGCCCGTCCCCGAGGGGTATCGCTGCAGGATTTATTGGGTTCGCCATGACAGTGGTGGTCGAAGTGGTCGATCCCGGCGTAGTCGTGGAGGTGGCCGCGGACGTTGAGGTCGACGTCGAGGACGAGCCGCCTGCGTCACCGTAGGAAAAGACGTTTCCGCCTTGGTCAAGTACCCAGTATCCCTTGCTGTCGGGGGTGGGGGCCATGCCTACGAACGGAAGCGACGAGGAACCTACAGACGATCCGTAGAATGGTGCGTCGCCAAAAGAAAAGATACCCCCGTCTGACGCCACCATCCGGTAGCCCTTACCATCCGGAGATGTAGTCATCGCGATTACGGGCTGGTTCAATTTCGTATTCCCCATTGAACCGAAGAACCCGGCGTCGCCGTAAGCGAAGATCCCACCATCGGAAGCAACGAACCAATACCCTTTGCCATCGGCAGTGGCAGCGATACCAACAGCCGGTTTGTTGAGCACGATGCTCCCGGTGGATCCATAGAAACCGGCATCACCGTACGCAAAGACGCCGCCGTCTCCGGCAAGAAGCCAGTAGCCTCCCCCGTCGGGAGTTGCTCCGATGCTGACAATCGGCTTGTTGAGCGCCATACCGCTGAGGTCGCCGTAACCCTTTGCAGTTCCAAAAGGAACAACATTCCCCCGGCTGGAAACCAGCCAGAATCCACTGGAACCGGGCACCCCTGCGATCGCAACAATTCCCCCAATGTTGCCGGACGGCCCCGACAGAGAGGGGGCATCCCCGCAGGACTCGATGTCGCCGCTGGAATCAGCAACCCAATAGCCCCCACCATCCGGAGTAGCTGCCATTCCTACCGCTGCGGCCTTGAGCGTCCCGACGCAGGTATAACCTGCGTTCGCAGCTACTGGAGCCGTGGCCAAACTCATGAATCCAACGACTGGTATAGCCAATACAACCATTGCCGCCACAATAAGCCTCTTACGACGCAACGTCCCGTTCCTCCCGGCAATTATGGGATCTGCTTACGTCTGCCCAGGATACATAGCAACGTTCCCAATATTGGGTAATTCAGCTCTAAATCGATCGGTGATTACTTCGATTGCGGGTACGGCTAAGACACTGAAGCATCCATCCAACTTCCAGAAATTGGACGGCAATGTGGAACCTGATGCTATCTTCGAATAATGAAGCTGAAGTCGGTATTCCGGCCGTCTATTTGGCGGGCGTTGCTCGCCGGTACGTCAGACGCTCTTATCCAGTCGAACGTACTCCCGGAGGAGGCAAGGCCGAGGCTGATGAGAGCCAGAGGGGCGACTGTGGGCGAGTCCACCACCCTTGCCGCCGGCCTTCAGGTATCGAGCCCGGAGAAGATTTCAATCGGCCGGGATTGCTACATCAATAACGGTTGCGTTCTTCAAGGTGAAGGTGGCATTCAGATCGGCGACAGGGTCGGGTTCGGCAGAAGCGTCTCGATAATCACCATCACCCACGTCATAGGCCCCCCGGAGCAACGGGGAGGACCCATGGACATCAAGCCGGTTCAAATCGGAGACGGATCGTGGTTGGGGTCCAACGTAGTTGTTCTGCCCGGCGTGACCATCGGCTCCGGCGTCGTCATAAGCGCGGGAACAGTGGTGAACGAGAATATTCCCGACAACGTCCTGTACGACGGTTCAATTCGTCCCGAGCACCAAGATCTTCCGCTCTAAGCGGAAGATCCCAGCCCCACAGGCCAGCCCAGCCCGGCGCAATCAGCTCGCCCAGCGACGCCTGCGCCTCGAAGAGTTGCCCGGCTGTTCCGCACGGTCGCTCGACTCACCACGAGAACGATTGGCTCTCGCGCTGGAGCTGCCGGCCGGCTTAGTCTTTGCTCCCGGTCCCCTGGCGGCCTTTGCTGCCTTAGGCCGTGCGCCGAAGCCACCGGTGGACTTCGCCCTTGGGGTGGTTCCGTCTGTGGTCTTCAGCTTCATTCCGGGACGCCTTGCGGATTTCGGTCTACTGCTTCCCTGGGACTGAGTGAATGTAGACGGGCTCACAGGTGGGCTTTCCGGAAGTGAAGAAACCTCAGGAGCGCTCACCCCGCTCGAAAGACCGAGGCTCTTTTGCATTCTTTTTGTTGCCGCAACCTGCTCGCTGCCAATCAACGAAACAACAGTTCCGTCTGCCCCGGCCCGACCCGTTCGGCCCGAGCGGTGAACGTAATCGGTCGCATCCGCAGGTGGGTCAAAATGAACTACAAGCGGGACTGAATCAACGTGAATTCCTCGTGCAGCAATGTCCGTTGCCACCAGTGCGTCGAGTCGCCCATCTCGAAATGCCTTCAGGGCTCGCTCGCGTTGGCTCTGATTACGATTCCCGTGAATGGCAGCCGATGCCAATCCCGAGCGGGACAAGCGATCCGATAGTCGGTCCGCACCGTGTTTGGTTCGGCAGAAGACGACTGCCGGTCCGCCTGCGCTTACAACTTGTGTGGTCACGTCGATCCGGTCGTGGGACTCGACCCGCCAAAAGTGATGCGTTACGTCCCCCTGGTCAGCCTCATCCGAAACCACCACATGCCGAACGGGGTTTTCCTGGCAATCGCGAATGAGTTTGTCGACGGGGCCATCCAAGGTTGCGGAGAACAAGAGGGTCTGACGAGTTTCGCTGCTCAAGTCGTGCAGACGGCGAACCACCGGCAAGAAGCCCATGTCGGCCATCCTGTCAGCCTCGTCGATCACGACAACTTCGACGTGTGAGAGCCTGACCGAACCGCGTTCAACCAGGTCGGTGAGCCTTCCAGGGCAGGCCACGAGCACGTCGACACCGTTCTTCAATTCCGACAGCTGCTTGCCGTACCCGACGCCTCCGTAAACGGATGCAATCCTGACTCCAATGGCCGAAGCCAGTGGGACCATCACCTCTTCGATCTGAGCTGCCAACTCACGAGTCGGGACGAGTACCAGCGCCGATGGGTGACGGCGGCCACGACGGTTTGCACGCGGAGCGGATGCGAGCCGGGCCAAGATGGCAAGGCCGAAAGCCAATGTCTTTCCCGAACCGGTCGGAGCTTTGCCGCATATGTCCCTACCTGCAAGGGAATCCGGCAACGTGGCAGCTTGGATTGGAAAGGGAAAGTCGATGCCGCGCTTTTCGAGCGCGCCCACAAGTTCAGGTGGAACACCGAGGTCCGAAAAACGGACGGCGGGCGCCAAGGTAGAGGTATCTATAGTCATGAGACTCCAGTCGGTCGAGGAGAAGAAGGCCGACCAGAAGCAAGTCTCGTGGGCCACACCGGTGCGAAATCACCAGCTCCCGCCGGACACTTGCCGACGGTGTTAGCCCCAGTATAGCTCATTCATTCAAAAAGGACCCTTTCATCCGCCAAACCGATTGAGCTCCGCGCGCCTTCCGCGCGATGGCAGCTTACAAAATCCAGACACATCCACCGATTGCCGGCCATCGCATCCGAAGATGCGATGGCCGGCTAACACTGCTAAGCGTCCTTAGGCGTAGGTGAACTTGTCTCCCGCAGACGGCGTTGATGTTCCCGCCGGTCCTGTCACGGTCACGTCTACCGTCGCTCCCGCCGACCCCTGAGGAACGATCACATACATAGCCGTCGACGACGCTACCGAGTAGAAGGTAGGAGTGCTCCCGAAGTGAACTGCGGTAGCTCCTGTGAAGTTCGAACCGAACACTTCAATCACGTTCCCTCCGGCAGCAGGGCCGGACGATTGGCTAAGGGAGGTGACGGTGGGGACCGGCGGCGGCTGCGTGCACGTAAATAGGTCTCCCGAGTTGGTGGCCGAGATCCCAGTGGGTCCAGTCACAGTAACGTCAATCGGACTGCCGACGGTACAGGTAGGTACCAAGGCGTAAATCAAGGTGGTAGATGACACCCCGAAGAGCGTCGGAGTAGATCCGAAGTCGACGCTCGTCGCACCGGTAAAGTTCGTACCCGCGACTTGGACGACGGTACCGGAAGGTCCGGAGCTAGGTGAGAGCCCGGAAACGCTTGGAACGTTCGGCGGGGTCGGCTGAACGGCGCCTGCAGTGCAAGCCGTGCTGGAGCCGGTCGGACACAAAACATATCCGAGGGCGCCAGGACCGGACCTGAGCTTGATGCTCGTCGTACCTATCGGAATCAACCCAATCGCTGGGTTTCCGGGTTCCGGCATTATTGTCTCGACCGGGCCTCCATTGTTCGTAAGCTGCCCAAGGAGAGTTCCCACCGAAGTATTTACAATGTCTCCCGGACCCGGCGCATCCTGTGGGTCATGGGCAATGCACGTATTGTCGGCGCTGGCGTTGTAGCCGGAGTCGGCAAGAGTCTGAGGCGAGATGTAGCAGCCGTCGGCAAAAAGATTTCCGGCGATGCCGATTGATGCATTTTCGCCACTCGCGATATCCGCCCCAACTGCCTGGTTGACCACGGTGTTGCCTGCGAAGGTTGAGCGCAGTATCTTCACCAACCCATGTCCGGCCCACTGACTTTGCGCGTTTATGACTCCGTCGGCGATGGCACCGCCCTCTTCTGCGGAGTTTGCGGTGAAGGTGGACGTGCCGACGTGGATATCCGCCGACCCTGAATTGGCACCATTTTCGATATCTCCTCCACCGTCATCAATGGCGCCCCCGAGTGCCCCCGCGTAATTGTTATCGAAGAGAGATGAGGCCAAGTCGACAACGCCAGTGCCATAGTTGCCGCCCGAGTAGATGGCTCCACCGTCGCGACCGGCTTGGTTGTTGATAAACGAGGTGGTGTTTACCGAAAGGGAGCCGATTCCCTGGAAGTCTGCACTGTCGATAGCTGCCCCGTACGAAGCGGTATCGCCGTTGAAGACTGTCCCGGTTATACGGACGGTGCCGTTACCCCCATGGATCCCGCTTGCGATTGCCCCGCCGCCAAAGGCACTATCCGATGAGAATGTCGAGCCGTTGACCGTCACGGTGCCGGTATTACCGTACCCATCGCCTACATTTATCGCTCCTCCGTATCCACCGGAGTTTCCGCCATTTTGAATCGTTACATTGTCGATTGTCACCGTGGCTCCGTTGCCGATCGTAAACACCGAGCCGCTACAACTTGAAGTAGGACAGGTTTTATCCGCACCGGCGTCGTTCCCGTCTATCACGGGATTGACAATGCCACTTGCCGGCTGAATCGTGATGCTCGTTTTCACCGTGAAGTTGCCGACATAGAAAGTGGCGGAGTTGCTTTCATCGCCTGCCACGGCCAGCGCAACCGTTTCGGCTCCTGTCGCCAGAGACAGGGCTTGAGTCAGGTCACAGTGAGAACCGGCTGTTGAAATCTGCGGGCAGCTGGTTGGCGTAGACGAAAACCCTCCAGTTGGATAGGCATATAAGGTTGTCCCGCCCGTAGTTGATGCTGCTCCGGCGTCGGCTTGGGGAACCAGGCTTCCGGCTCCCACCAATCCGGTCGCAAGAAGTAAACCCGCCGCATAGGTCCCGACGCGTCGGAACGGTTGAAGTGCCATTTGCTTCCTCCTCGTTTAATTGCTCGACACGGACTGCGGTGTCTCCACGCCCGCGCAAGTGTCCGTTGACCTTCTAACAACAAGTTGCCGAAGGAACGTTGAGAAAGCGCCCAACGCAATAAGTAATTAGCTGAACACTGCTCACGCTTGAAGCCCGGCAAGGGCAAAGGCAAGCGCTACGGAGGATGGTTCAGTTCAGTTCCCGGTCACTTCCGTCAGGGCCTTCCGGCTGGCCGAAGTCAGATGGCGAGACTCCCACGAGGAGTGGATTGCGATCGCTGCCGACAGGTGCTCCTCGGCCAGCTCTTTCGAAGCAAAGGCGCTGGCCATTATGCCGAGATAGTGCTCCAAACACCCGAACACAGTGACAGAGTAGGCAACCGACAAATGCCGGTAAGGAAGAAGAAGAGCATAAAGATGCCTAGCTTCGCTTGCCATTCCAAGACCGGCTGCAGTCAGTCCAAAGGCTGCGGCATAAAGCAACCAAGTATCGTCTTGTGGTAGCTCCGTAAAGTTGTCCTCGGAGGCCGACTCAATTAGTTCCGAAGCCTTGTCCTTTTCGCCGATGGAAATATACGCAGACGACAGCAATGCCCGGAAGGCAGGAACCGTTGTCGCAATCTGTGCAAAAAATTCCAGCACGGGAATCATCTCGGTGATCCTCCCCTGCTGGAACCTAAGCGCCGATAGCTGTACCAAGTAGGTCGAGCTGACGTCATCGCGACCTTCGGGGCCGACGGCCCTGGCCTCTTCGATCAGTTCCTCCGCCTCGGCGAAACTTGACCGAATGGTTGCATCACAAGCTCGGAACAATGCCGAGCACCAGCGAAACGAGGAATGACCATACTCGTCGGCCATTTTGGTCATTTGAGACATCGCGGCTCGTGCATCT
>DAIDIS010000223.1 GCA_027451785.1 Acidimicrobiales bacterium | reverse complement strand
AGAACGCAGTCCTAAAGCAGCAGGTCAAGCAGCTCCAGACGCCTTCGGAAGTTCAGCAAATTGCAAAAAGCGAATATGGCCTCGTCATGCCGGGTCAAAGCTCCTATGCGATCCTGCCGAGCAACCAGCCGGGTGTGTCGGGGAGTCAGACCGGCAATTCCGGAGGTTCGACGCCTAACGGCACAAACACCACTGTCGCCCCTGCAGGTAACGGTTCAGCGTCGATTCGCTCATCCGGCCGCAATTAGCGGTGGAGGAGTGGGAGGAAGCTGAGGTTGAGAGGCTTTTGGGTCGCAGGCCTCAAGGCGGGTATCGCATTGTGGCGCGAGACGCCGACGGGAAGCCCGTAGTTATCGAGAACGAGCCATTCTTGGCGGACGGCACTCCCATGCCCACACTTTTCTGGCTGGTTGGTGAGCGCGCACGCGAGGCTGTCGGAAGACTGGAGGCTGTCGGTGGGGTGGACGAATCGGAAGCAGAGATTGGCCCCGAACCCATTGCGGCAGCTCATCGGCGATATGCGGCTCTGAGGGACTCGAAGGTCCCCGAGAATTATTTGGGCCCCAGGCCGTCGGGCGGGGTTGGTGGCACCGCTCGCGGAGTTAAGTGTTTGCACGCCCATTACGCTTGGTATCTAGCCGCGGGAGCTGACCCAGTGGGAGAGTGGGTTCATGACCGGCTTGTGGTTGCCGGCGAGGACGTGGGGAGCTGGGAAGGCGGACCAGTGCACGGCAGGACGCCCTGAGTCTTTGGAAGTCTTTCCGGCAACTAGGATTTGTCGGGTATGAACGTCGCTGCTCTCGACTGCGGAACCAACTCGACTCGTATTCTCGTCGCTGACGAGAAAGGAAGGACGGTTGAGCGTCTATTGACCATTACTCGCCTGGGTAAGGGGGTCGATGCCACCGGCAAACTCGATGCCGAGGCAATTGAGAGGACCGCTTCGGCGCTTCGTGAATACCGTGAGGTGATGGACCGTAATGGCGTGGTGAAGGCGAGGCTGGCGGCCACATCGGCGGTTAGGGACGCGGCCAATTCCGAAGATTTCGTCAATGCGGCCATCGACGCCTGTGGCGTAGAGCCCGAGATCCTCTCCGGTGATGAGGAAGGAAGACTGTCCTTCTTGGGGGCTACATCCTCCTTCACCGCCGGCTCTCTCTGTTTGGCATTGGACATTGGTGGGGGATCGACCGAGTTCGTTGTCGGCCGTGCGGGCCGCGACCCTTACCGTTCCAGGTCGATGGACATGGGCTGCGTGAGAATTACGGAGCGATTTTTTGCCACCGACCCGCCAACTCCCTCAGAGAGAGAGGACGCGATAGCTGAGGTGTCGAAGTTGGCGGCCTCCGCTTTTTCGGAGATGCAGGACGGACTCTCTGGATCCGGTTACGAGGATGCCGACGTGAAGGTTTCGGACTGTTTGCTTTTGGGTCTTGCCGGAACCGTAACGACCTTGAAGCGGCTGTCTGAAGGATGGGCGGATTACGACCCTGAGAGGCTTCACCATTCTCTTCTTGAGCTGTCTGAAGTGGAGAGGCTGCTCGACAAGCTGGCGGCGGTGCCCACTGATGAGAGGATGCGCCAATACAGCATCGAGGCGGGCAGAGCAGACGTCATTGTTGCCGGAGCAACCGTTTTGTCTACGGTGATGAGGGTAGGTGGATTCCAAGACTGCACGGTTTCCGAGACGGACATTTTGAACGGGTTGGCGTTGACACTGCTTTAAGGAACTTTTGGTTATTGCCGAAGGTACCTGGTAAGAAGTTGAGGGCATTGGAGTTAGGCCTTTACCCGGTTGGACGGGGAAGCCGGCAAGCAGATTTGCCGGTTATCTTGCGAACCGAGCAAAGAACCTTGTGGGAGGAAGCCCTGTAATCCAGCGATAGAGACTGATACGGGGATTGCTCAATGTACCTCCCAATCCGATACGCGAAGAGAGACAACGGCAGCAACGACGCCGGGCACATACTTTCACCTACCGATCGATTTGGCGACTTGTTTTATGCGACTCCATTGACCTCCAGAACCAGACTTACGATTTCCGGGCTTATTAGCCGAATCGGGATGCTTTCCGTGCTGGTCTTGCTGGTCTTGCTGGCCGACGCCGCCGGACCCGCAATGGCGAGTTCGGCTGAAATGGTAGCGACCGAACAATCCTCGTCCGGAGCGGCAGCATTCGGCTTCGACGCATCGAGCGATTTGAACGGGGCCGTTTTCGGTTCGCCCGGATGGTCGAACGGGTCGGGTATCGGTACCTCCTTAGGCGGCGAAGCTCACATTGCCAAGCACCCCAGGTTCAACCCTAGGTTTTCCTCCTTTTCGTCGGGCGGAGTAGGGTCAACCGGCAATTCAGGAGCTGGAGACGTCTCCTACTGGGTTTTGTCCACTTCGGGCCAGGTGATCCCTTTCGGCGATGCGGGCGACGTGGGGCCGGGCTCGGGCGCACAGACGACGGGTACTTCCGGTTCATCGGCTTCCTCTGGAGGGTCCACGGTTTCCGGAACCAAT
>DAIDIS010000222.1 GCA_027451785.1 Acidimicrobiales bacterium | reverse complement strand
CTCACATCTGTTTCTTGTCCGAGCACTTCTGTCTGCTACGCCATTGGGGCGATCACGAATTTCGGGCAGGCAAGCATCTTGAAGAGTGTCGACGGCGGACAGCATTGGACAATCGCTTACCGAGAGGCAGCCCCTGAGGGCGGGGGGTCATTTTCAATAAACTGCCCTTCGGTCAAGCGCTGCATTGCCATGAGTGGCACGTATTTCGGAGTCGGGGGTCGGCCGAACGGCATGGGGATCGAGCTTGCTACCTCAGATGGGGGCGCACATTGGACCTCGACGAGTGCGACCTCAGCGTCATTGATGACTTGCAATGGACCCGATAGCTGTCTCATGGGTCCAATCCCACTTGGCACCGGCGCTGATCCCAATGCACCCGTCTACGAGACATATGGCATCGACTACAGCTCAGATGGAGGTACCACTTGGTCACTAGCTCGGTTGCCGAAGGGGTTTGATCCTGCCGGAATGTATCCACTAACGAATTCCAAGTGGCTGGTGTCAGGGGGTCAATACTTAAGGAGCAACGGCGAGGCGGCTGCTGAGCTGGCTGAGACAACCGACGGTGGCAAGGATTGGAGGGTCATTGACGATGGATTCGACGGGAATTTCGGATATGCGATTGAACCCAACATTGCGTGCCCTAGTTCGGATTCCTGTCTGGTAATCGGTGGCTTCGGCGCTCGGTAATCGATGATCTTCAAGATTCCGTTCGGATAACGCGGCCGGACCCACCACAAGATTTGCTAACGGATGGAATTGCCTGCCGTGTCGCGAGACAAACTTTCGACTGAAGCTACGGTCGAACTGACATCTACCCGTCCTGACCAACTCAAGGTAGCGAAGATCATTTAGGGTGGGTGGATGCAACACCCTCCGATCCTGTCTTTTCTTGGTGCCGCCGAGACCGTTACGGGAAGCCGATTCCTACTCGAAACCGGATCCGGAAGGATCCTTGTTGACTGTGGATTATTTCAGGGCCTTCGTGACCTGAGGCGCCGGAACTGGGAACCGTTCCCGGTCGAGCCCTCTTCGATCGATGCAATCGTTCTAACTCACGCTCACCTAGACCATTGCGGCTACCTTCCGGCGTTGGTGCGTAACGGCTTTGCCGGGTCGATTGTTTCCACGCCGACGACAGCTGAACTGGCCGAGATTGTTCTGCTCGACTCGGCCCACCTGCAAGAGGAAGAAGCGAACTACGCCAACGGAAGGGGCTTTTCCAAGCACAGTCCGGCACTCCCGCTCTATACCAAAGACGACGCCTTATCGGCCCTGGAACTCTTTCGTCCTATTGAATATGGCAAGGGCGCCGATTTGGTCTCGGGGATCTCGGTCGAATTAGTTCCCGTCGGACACATAGTGGGCTCTGCCAGCGCCATAGTCACGGTAGACGGGGAGGATCCCCGAAGGTTGTTTTTCAGCGGCGATGTCGGGAGGCCTCACCATCCGATCCTGCGCCCTCCTGCAACTCCTCCGGCCTGTGACGTCATGGTGGTCGAGTCGACATACGGCAATCGGGTCCATGAGCCCACGTCCGAAGCTCTGGACCGGATGGCGACCGCGATCAATGAGACTGCACACCACGGCGGCACCGTCGTAATTCCTTCGTTTGCCGTTGACCGCACTGAGGTTCTGCTGATGGCACTAGGCGATCTGGTCAGAGCGGGAAGGATTCCGCAGCTGCCGATATATGCCGACAGCCCCATGGCCTTGGCGGTACTTGATGTATATCGCCGGGCTATTGCCAATGGTGAACCGGATGTCGCGCTCTTAGGCGACGGGAAGGACCCATTCGACCCAGCGGGCGAGCTTCGCGAAATGCGTACCGTCGAGGAGTCCATGTCCCTCAACGATCTCCGGTTTCCTTCCATCATCATCTCCGCATCGGGAATGGCAACGGGTGGTCGTGTCCTGCATCACCTCCTGCGGTGCCTACCGAATTCCAGGAATACGGTGATCCTTCCCGGATACCAATCAGAGGGCACGCGTGGGAGGCAGCTGGCTGATGGGGAACGGACCATCAAGATGCTTGGCCAATACGTGCCCGTTAGGGCGAAGGTAGTGGTGGTTGACGCCTTTTCCGTTCATGCCGACTCCGACGAGCTTGTCGCATGGCTAAAGCCCGTAGAGCCGCCGGACACTTGTTATGTGGTTCACGGGGAGCGACCCGCGGCCGATGCGCTGGCCCAGCGACTCGCTGATGAGATTGGCTGGAAGGCAGTTGTGCCTAACCAGGGTGAGCGGGTTCGAGTGGACAAACGACGTTGAGGTTCTCGGCCTGCGTTCGAAGGTAATTCCCACAAAAGTTAGGAGAAAGGCGGGCTGGGGATTGGCTCGCCTAGCTGCCTTTTTGTAGTAAATGTTCACTAAGAGCGCAATTATTTCGGCTCGGACTCTTGACTTTTCACCGCTATCGCGGAATCCTCGTACTCAGGGTAAGGGAGCGACGCTTCAGGGACCGGCATGGACACTCGCGAAATGGTTTGGGTCGCTCCAACGAGAAAGTGGGGATGATGATCCGGAAGAACCTCTCAAGGCTGCTATCTGGCGGGCTTGGTGCGAGCCTTGTGGCTGGCTTGTTTGTGGCGACGGCGACGACAGCACCGTCGGCAGAGGCAGCAACATCTGCAACTCAAACGTTTACACAGACATATCAGCTGAGTTGCACAGCTCCGATAGTTGGAGCGCTTACAGTCCCATTGACGATCTCGGGCACTGCTCCCTCCCAGATTTCGCCTAATCAGGTCTTCTACATCACCAATTCTGCGGCATCGCTGACAATCCCGGCTTCTGCCATCACGGAAGCGGTGAATCTCCTTCACGCGTCAGCGATTACCATCAAGGCCTCCCAGTTCGTGGTTACCGATCAAGGTGTGACGCCTACGTCGGTTGACTTGGGCGCGGCGCCTTTTGGTCCTCTCGTTTCGGCGGCGACACCGATCTCGGCAAACCTTCCTGCCACAGTCGCCATCCCGGCCTCACCGATTCCTCAAGTGGGACCGATTACTGCGGGCTCAGCTCCCGGACCGTTCGAGGCCTTCCCCGGATCCTCCATCGCCGATATCTCATTCACTACGCCGAGCGGGATCTCCGATCTCGGTAACACCACGTGCTCAGGTCCCTCCAACCCCATTCCCATGGTTTCGGTTCCAGTAGTGAACGCACCGACCGTTACAAGCGTCTCCCCCTCCAGCGGTACTAACGCTGGAGGCAATACGGTCACCATTAATGGCACCGGATTCAGCACTACGGCGGCAAATGACACCATTGACTTTGGCGGAAACCCAGCGATGGTA
>DAIDIS010000221.1 GCA_027451785.1 Acidimicrobiales bacterium | reverse complement strand
CCACGAGGCGGCCTTGTCGTGGCTACGATACGCGGTGCCGGCTGTCAGGAGCTTCTACCAGGCAAGCGGTATCTACCAATCCGGACCCGGCGAGAATGTTGCCTGGAAGGATTGGGCATGGTCTGCTTACGACGCCCGGATCGTCTTTATCGGAAGGCCCGGTAGCGATCCGGATGACTTCTTTGATTCAGCGGCCACCGATCCCACCTACGTGCAAGAAACCTCCTACGAAGGCCTTTCCAGTTCAAGACCAATGGCCAAGATGATCATTGAGATGGGTGCATCTGGAGCACCAACTACAATCCTCGTGCCTTGGGGCGTGTCGGCCGAGCTCGCCATGTACGACCCCAGAGGGGTGTTTCCCGATCAGATCAGCGACTATGAGATCGCAACAGCCGGCTGGTCCGAGGTCCAGAGCTACGAAGGACGGTGGTTCATTGCCAATCCGTCTGTGGGGCTCGTGCCACCAGGAGTACGGCGCGCGACGCCGCATACGGCTTTCGTTGCGTACTTGTGTCCCCTGGGACAAGGGGCACTGCCGCCACTACTGACCAGCTACGGCTATTCATTTAGGGCAGGCTCGGGGTGCAAAACTCCTGATGGCGGGCCGATTGACGGGCTAAGGATCAGTTACTGACAGAGTTTCGATTGCTCCGGTAAACATCTGGCACGGTAAGGAGCAAGAAACTGCCTTGAGCCGAATTCAAACAAAACTGGGCTTTGACCTGGGATCTTTAGTTCAAGGCATCTGCATTGCGCTACCAGGCCGCAGTCCTATCGAGGGCGCCAAGGTACTTCTATGTCCGTCAAGGGACCGCGGCTTACTCGAAGTCACTGGTAAGCGCTCCGGACCAGTTGACCACATAATCCCAGGTCACGCCCATGTACCTCCTCAGGATACCAATCGATGAGCCGGTCGGACGACCCAGATCAGGCGGGCCAAACAATGTCAAGACTCGCCGGCAGCAAGCCGGTTACACACCCTTCGTACGGTGCCCCGAAACACCAAACTCGGAGGACCGCGAATGCTCACCTTCTTCTATCTCATTGCAGTTATCATCATCCACATGGGCGACCTGGCCAGCATGTACTGCGATCTCGTGGCCCTGCGCGTCTGGGTGTCCACTACAACGAGGCGCTCGAGGAGTTAAAGGGAAACGACAACGGCGCCGTGACTCACGAAGTTTTCGCCGTTCGACACGCGAAGAACCTGAGAACCCGGTAACAATCAAGGAATTCTGGCTACATTACGTGGCAGGGACCGTTTGGCGTCCGCCTGCGACAATAGAGCTGCCGACATCCCACATATGGACATGGGCCGAGAAATCGGATCGTCGCGGCTGTTCTCAGACAGCTCAAGCCCGGTAGGGCCTTTGGTCGATCAAAGCCCTTATGACGCTGCCGAGAGTGCGGCCCACATGAGCATGATGATTGGGGCTCGGGTTCCCGAGGGGGTCGTGATCGCCTCCGACAGTCGAACCACAACCTCTTCGTTTTCAACATTTCGAGACGATCGGACTAAAGTCCTCGACTTTCCCGATGCAGGCATCCTTCTGGGCTGCGTAAACAATGACGAGCTGGCTGACCAGCTGTTTCGTCGTGCTTCCACCTGGAAGTCCCAACCCCCCGTTGAACAGATCACGGGCGAGGTGACAAGCGCACGCCTTAAACAGGCTCGCCTGCCCGGCGCTACCGTACCTTCCATACAGGTGCTGGCTGGCCTCAACCTGGTGGGCGGTTCCGGCCTTGTTAGGTACTGGGAAAGCGATGGTTGGACTCCGATAGAGGAGTCCCTCTGCTGGACCAGTCCGCCAGGAGAGCATGCGGCCTACTTACTCAGACGTTACGGCAACCCCACCATGTGCCTCGATAGCGTCATTCGGCTTCTTATAGCCGTGTTGGTAGAGACCGCGGAGTTTAATGCCTCCGTAGGAGGACCCATCCAGGTTGGAGTTCTCGATGCGGTCGGTCCGAGGTTACTGGATCGAGCCGAAATTGATCGAGCTGCAGTCGAGTGGCTCGATGCTACGTCGGGGATCCCGGCCCGAGTTAGACGCTTTCTGGGCGCATGAGCTAGATCGACTCCTGGTCTTATGCCCTATGGAGATGCAAGGTCAATCCTTGCGTCCATGCCCGGCACTCCCCGAGTCATATTGGCCAAGGCTCCCCACATCAACCTCTGGGGTTCAACCTGCAAGACCCTCTCGATCTCCCAGGCAAGCGCAGGAATCGGAGAAGCTACTGCTTCCTCCCATCTCCTCACGTCGTGCCGAGTCGCACCGGGAAGTCGCCTTGCCAGCTGACCCCTGGTAAGCCCGGCACTGATACGGGACTCTCGAAGTAACTCGTTGAATGCATGGTGTTTCTTCATAGTTACCATCATCGGCAGGAAGGCCGTGTAAGGGAACTTACTAATTTTAATTTGTTCGGTCCTTTTCGAGTCCGCCTTCCCCGTCGGGCCCAGAGGATGAGAAGGGGTCGGCCTAACCAAGCGAGAGCCCTATTATGTGAAGCATCCTGGTCGTCGTCTTCGGCGACTGCCCACCATGGGAACATCGCTGCAAGTTCATCTATTCCCATTAAAGCAGTGTCGCAGCTTACGCCTCTTTTGCGCCAATCCGAACGATGATATGGCTATCCTCGCCCCGAGCCAGCAGTTCGGGGATTCTGGGATGAAGCTATAAGGCCAACGATTGGTAGAACCCGTTCCATTTTCATGGGATCCAGCCAGCGCTACTCATGGGATCCGGCGGATTTCAGTGCCCCGTTCGACCTGGTCAGAATAGTTTCGCGAACGGCCCACCATAGGCCGGTCGCACGACAATGGAGCCGCAACATTGCTTGCTCGGTCTGAGATCGTCGGCGAATGGCACATACCATCTCCTCTTAGAGGAATCGCTCGTGAGACTCTAAGCCAATTACCCCCGTATTTCCCTTACCGAACACGATTCGAGAACTCCCCCAACTTGGCGTACAGCGGGGTATCGTACCTTCATGAACAATCCTGGAGCCGACAAGGCCGACTCGTTCTCTGCGTTCTTGCAAGCAACTCCGGAAGACCAATCCGCCACAGGCGCAAAGCAGCTCAGCACATCCCAGTCGGTACGGCCGGAGGTATCGGGTGGTGCCGCCGAAGTCATCCAAATCTTGGCCAAGGCCCACCCACAACCAGTGGAGGACATTCTTCACGTGGCGTCCGCCGGAGTTTTTGACTTCACGGAAGGACTAAGTCATCTAGCCAACTTGGGCTTCGTAACCATCACCAGACAGGGAAACACGGACATGGTCGACCTGACCGAACAGGGAAGCACCTTCGCCGGAGGGGAGGGCTCCTGATGGCGTACTGGATCGCTGGGTTTTTTGGAGGGATAGTAGGCGCAGCCGAGTTGGTCTCTCGCTACAAGGACGCTCCTGCCCGATTGTTCCAGATTGCCTCCGCTTGGCTCTACATTTTCATCAACGTTGCAGCGAGCGTCGGTGCGCTCTACGTAATTCACGTGGCCGGATGGACTTTCGGTCAGAATGGAAAGTCTCTTCAGCACCTTTACCAGGTGTCCGTGGCGGGGTTTGGTTCCATTGCGTTCTTTCGGTCCTCACTTTTTTCCGTAAAGGTCGGAGACTCCACGGTGCCGGTGGGTCCGAACTTGGTCCTGACCCCATTCCTCAACGCAGCGGAGCAGGCAGTCGGGCGTGATCAAGCCAACGAGAGAATCAAAAAAGTCTCCAAGGTCATGTCAGGGGTGGACTACGCCAAGGCACACCTTGCACTTCCGGCGGAGTGCTTCACGGCATCGGTGGATGTGGCGGCCTCGGACCAGCAGACATTCCGCTCAGCCATTTCCGTGCTTGATGGGCAGAGCGAAATAACGAGCGTCGCCAAGGCGAACATCCTTGGCCTTCAACTTATGAACCTGGTTGGCTATACCGTGCTCGAAGCTGCAGTCAGTGCCCTCGACGGTGAGATTAAGTAGTTAGCCGCCATCCCGAACAGACTTGTTGACCCTGCTACACCTTTGGCACCAAGCAACCGGTGAATCTTCGTCGACCGGGTGGGTTAGGGCGCCGCAGGCGGCACAACGCCAAATAACAGGGGACTGCGAATCTTTCGACACGGCTAAAGACGATACTTCAACTAGATAACATGCTCCGTCAGCCGGGATATGTCCTCCGGAGCGGAAATGGTGAACCGTTGGGTGTCAGGGTGAGCTCGCTTGGCAAGCGAAGTGAGCACATTACCCGGACCCACCTCAACAACAAGATCAGCACCAAGCTTGTCCACCAGCTTCTCGGTCGTCTCGAACCACCTGACAGGGCTCACCAATTGCTCGGCAAGCGTCGATGTCCAGTCCCACTCGGAAACCACAACATCCGCCCCGACATTGGTAACGACGGGGAAAGCCGGCAAGGACCATGAGACCGTCTCTAAAGCCGCTACAAGCTCTGGTTTTGCACCTTCCATAAGAGGAGTGTGAAAAGCGCCCCCTACAGGGAACTTGAGCGCCTTGAAACCGCGGGACTTCGCCTCTTGTGTTGCTGCACTAATTCCTGCCTCGGTTCCCGAGATCACGGACTGAGTACGTGCGTTCAGGTTGGCCATCCATACTTCGTCGGAACCACAAGCTGCTATCACTTCAGAGGCGTCTTGCAGGCTCGCCATGATCGCCGCCATAGTGCCGGGCCTCTTGGATGCGGCCTTGGCCATCGAGGTCGCCCTGGCAACAACCACTGGAATAAGGGCTTTGAAGCTCACCACGCCCGAGGCAGCGATTGCCGAGTACTCCCCAAGGCTGTGGCCAGCGGTACCTACGACTTTCCCCTCCAAGATCCCCGACTTCGCTAACTCGTTCCAGATAACCGCTTCAAGCGCAAAGGTCGAGAGCTGGGCATTGTCTGTGCGGCGCAGAGTTTCCTCGTCGGCTTCGATGAGAAGCTCCTCGATCCGATATCCGGATGCC
>DAIDIS010000220.1 GCA_027451785.1 Acidimicrobiales bacterium | reverse complement strand
GTGCAGCGGATGTTGCACCCAGCAAGCCGCAAAAAGACCTGCCGGTACCCTACGAAGTGGCCTTCTCCCTGAATGGCGGAAAACAGCTCAGAAGCGAAGATCTCTTCTTCGGACCTTGTCACGCCGCTCAGTTTGGTTGGGTGGCAAGTGACGGGTCAGGCAGCTTGGCCTGCGCGAACCCCCTTCGACGGAGGAAACACGACTCGCACGAACCACAGGGATCCGGACCGTCGAGATAGCAGGACCAGGAGAACTCCATGGGAGCGCGAAGCTCGTTCCCGGTCAGGATGATCTCTGCCTTCGACATTCTAAGTAGAGGTGCACGCAGATCAACCGGGTTTCCTTCGACGCCTCTCTTTTGACCCAACTGTGCGATCTTACGGAACGCCTCAATGAACTCGGGTCGGCAATCCGGGTAGCCGCTGTAATCGTAGGAGTTGACGCCGATGTAGATCGCGTCGTATTCACGCGCCTCTGCAATGGAGAGAGCTATTGAGAGGAACACTATATTTCGTCCCGGCACATAAGTAACGGGGATAGAGGAACTCGGGTCGCTCCGGAACGGCTGCTCGCCAGTTGGCAATACCCGTGGCACGGCAATTGCCTGGTCCGTAAGAGCAGAGCTTCCCCAAGCGGTCATGTCCAGGCTGACGATCATGTGCTCGGAAGCGTAGACATCTGCGATTCTTGCAGCGCTCTCGATTTCCTTTCGCGTGCGCTGGCCATAGTCGAAAGTGACGGCAAGCGGAGGCTCTTGGGTGTCGTGGTGGGCGAGTGCCATACACACTGTCGAGTCGAGACCCCCCGAGAGGACAACGATCGCCTTGGAAGCCATGTTGCCGGCGTCGTTGTACCTGGCCGGCCTTCTTCTGAGTGGGTGTGACGGTGTATCGAATGCAGTCACCTTTTTATCCCCTTGGTCATTTGGTGATCTCGACGTAGCAATCAGGCGTCTCGAACAGCCTTAGACGCGATATCTCTATCCCTGTGTTCGACAGGAGCTCCCATGCATCTAAAGCGATCAATTCTGCGGTTGGGTTAGGGATGATGTCGTTCAAGAGCTTGTGGTCATACCGTGTGATCACTTCTCGTTCGACAACCTGTTCCAAATCGGCAAAATCGACGATCATGCCGTCCTCACCGATTTTCCCACTGACGCTCACTTCAAGTTTGTACCCGTGCCCATGAAGGTTCTTGCATTTTCCAGGGTGCATCGGTAATTGGTGAGCGGACTCGAACCGAAACAAGCAGGTAACACTGGTTTCCATCAAACCCCAAAGTAGTCGCTATCTCACTGCCGGGCGATTCAGCGTGGCTTTGTGACTGAACGCCGAGCGCCATTGCAAAGCGACGGAAGGCAACGGGGAAAGTCGGTTAAAAGAGAAAGTCCGTGCGAAACCCTCACGGGATAGAGCCTCGCACGGACTCAACGGTGATGCCTAAGCGACTTGAACGGGTGGGGTAGGCAGATTCAAGCGGCGGGCAGACCGTACGGATCGCCAATTTGGTGATAGCACTCGAAGTGATAGTGCTCGACCCTATTCCAGGTCCCTTTCACGTAAACGTTTGCAATCACCTGGCGTGTCCTATTTCGGGCTGTGAACTTGACAGGCTCGCCGCAGTGGGCACAAGTCGCTGAGCTTCCCGGCTCGACAATGCGAATTACGGCTCGGCTTCTGTTCAAATTCTTAGCCACATGTATGAGTTCGGCAGTTTAACTGTCGAGGTTTAGAGAAAATTATGGGTATTGGAGTTCGCTTTCAGCCGGCAATTACATGAATGTCACTATCACTGGTTATCGGTATCAATTTGTCTTGCTCGGTCAAAGCGTCTTGCCCACTTTGACCGCAACTTTTACCAGTGCTCGCAAGCGGTCCTCTGGTACTCCTTCTAAGACCAGGGCGGAAATATGGCCTTCCAACTCCCTGGCGGCCGACTCGGTCTGATCCAGTTGTCCCTTGGCGCCGGACTCCGAAGCCCCGGAAGAGGATTTGACCACGCCGGAACCTGCCGAGGTGCTTGCGGGATCCATATTGCCAACCAAAGCAAATGTCACCATCAGGGTGGAGATTGCTGACGTCGACAAAAGGCCGAACGTAATTACGGCCCCAACCTCCTTGGTTATAGCCGAGGCGATCATGGCCGCCACACAAATAACGCATACCCCAATGGTGATCGCTCTAACCCGTGTAGGAGTCACAACCCGAATTTAGTCCTCTTGTGTCGATTGGCATAGGTGGCCTTCGGGCCGGGTCATGGGGTGCTGAGCGGAATGGGCGAAGTATTTCACGGGCACTTCATATCTTTTTGCTGCGGTGCCGAATCAGGCCGGTTGGGTTGGGCATAAATTAGATGGTGATGAGCGAGAACCCCCAACAACAGGTCCCATTTGGAGCTTTTGGAGCCAACTCCTGGTTGGTGGAGGATATGTACGACGAGTACCTGCGGGATCCATCGTCTGTGTCGGAAAGCTGGAGGGAGTTCTTTGGGGACTTCAAGGCGCCCGCCACCACGCCGGATCCTTCCACGACGAAAGCGCCTCCTACCCCTTCAAACTCCCCAACGGTCCCCGACGACCGCCAACTGGACCCCGTAACCCCTCTCCGAGGGGCTGGGGCGAGGATCGTTGAGAACATGGAGCAAAGCCTGAGCGTGCCGACGGCCACTTCCCTTAGGCAAGTCCCGGCCAAGCTCCTGGAGGTCAACCGTAAGATTTTGAACAGTCACCTCAGCCGTAACATGGGCGGTAAGGTCAGCTTCACTCACATAGTCGCATTTGCACTCGTAAAGGCATTGGGCGATGTTCCTTCGCTTAACTCGACTTTCGTAGAGGACTCCGATGGCAAAGGCACTCCCGGAGTTATTCATCACTCGCACGTTGGCCTAGGGATTGCCGTCGACATGGAGAAGAAGGACGGTTCGCGTTCGCTCCTCGTGCCGTGCATCAAAGAAGCGGATGCGCTCGGCTTCAGAGAGTTCATGTTGGCTTACGAAGACCTTATCCGCAAGGTGAGGACCAACAAGATCGGCGTAGACGACTTTTCCGGAACCACGGTTACTCTGACTAACCCGGGCACCATTGGGACGGTAGGTTCGGTCCCAAGACTTATGCCGGGTCAAGGGGCCATCATTGCTACCGGGGCCATCGATTACCCGGTGGAATACCAAGCCGCCGACCCAGCAGTACTGGCGGAGATGGGCGTAAGCAAGGTCTTGATGCTGACCTCCACTTACGACCACCGGATAATTCAGGGAGCTGAGTCAGGACTTTTCTTGGCGCGGGTCCACGAGTTCCTACTCGGCGCAGACGGGTTCTACGAAGAAATCTTCTCTTCGATGCGAGTGCCCTACGCTCCCGTGCGATGGGGGCGTGACGTGTCGGTAAGGGCGGGCAAGAACGAAGAGATGACGAAACAGCTCCACGTTAAGACTCTGATCAACACCTATCGGGTGCGTGGACACCTTCTCGCTCACCTCGATCCGCTGAGCGATGCAGCCCCTCCTCCGTTCCACGAGCTGGATCCCGAGGCCTACGGCCTTACGATCTGGGACTACGACCGATACTTCCTGACCGAGAACCTGGCCGG
>DAIDIS010000219.1 GCA_027451785.1 Acidimicrobiales bacterium | reverse complement strand
GTAATCACCCTTTTGTCGGGAGGTATGAGGGGACTAATCGGTGGCTCCGCCGCTGGGCAAGCATCAGGCGTTCTGCGTCCATTGACGCCAGTGGTAACTTGCTTGTAGCGCTTAGCGGCGATTACTTTGATCCTGCGCCTGACTCCAGGTGCAGGCCGTAGAGATCGGATCCGCCGTCGATCTCCGGTTTTCTTGCGATCCGTCTCTCCGCCGAGCGGATCGCTGTGTCAAAATACAGGGGAAGCAGTGAGTGCCCCCTGTGTAGACTTCTCCGACGGGCCTGCCGATTTACCGGTTATGGAGATATCATCTGTACTTGCTGGCGCTTGGACGACGGGCTGTACACCCCACATAACGACCAGCATTGATAGCAGCAATTACATGCCGGCGCTTCGCACTTCCGGCATCTCTCTTGGCGAATCCGAGCTGGCTGGCCCCCCAACGTCTGGCTTGTTCAATCATGCGGCAGCGTGGTCGACTAAGAGGGTGGATATATCGATTGCAACCCTCGCCGATGCGGCCCAAGCGCGACAGGGTCTTCTCTTTATGCTTGGCGGAAATGTCTCCCGGGCAGCATGCCTGAACTACCCTACGAGTCTCAACTTCGACTTCGCAGTAGTGCTCAACCTACTCCCGTCAGAGTGCGATGATGCGCACCGCCTTGTAGTGACAGTACAAGATAGTGATGGTCGCAAGCTCGGCGAAGTGAGGGACAATGTCGCAATTACGATTACCGGGCCCATTGACGAAGGAGAGCGGGTACTACATCCGGTTGCATTGAGTCTTCGACAGATCGCTATTCCAGGACCGGGTCGCTACACGGCTGCTCTGGAGGTTAACGGAGAAAAGCGAGCGGTGCACGACTTTAAGATCTACCGCCCAGATGTTGTCGAGCGTCCATCGGAATAGGTAGTTCTCAATAGCACCGTCGCTCCTCAGAGAGCAGAGCCGTATGGTCCGGCTGAAGGCAGGGAGAGTTTGACACAAGTAAGCGCTCGATTTGCCTTTCGCATGGGTGAAGGGGGTACGGCCTTGCTTGCTGCCAGCTTGTTCCCACTACGGACCCAGAGGATCGTGTTCCGTTGAGTTGCATAGATCGAGCAGACGATTATGACGAGACGGCTTTGGCGTTGCCCTCCTCCGGCCTCGCATTCGGCAAGGGCAGCCCAAGAACCCTGTGGGCGTCCGCAACATCTTCGAAGCGCATGATCGCTTCGCCGCGGAGCACCTTGGCCAGTCGCTGGTAGTCAGCGCCCGCCTTGATGGCGTAGTCCCTTACGGAACCGAGAACCGCACTCGCAGAGATGGCGTCGCGAATTGCGACGGCGTAGTCATGCTGAATCTGCGAAGCGAGCAACTGCCGGCGTTGTTGATCGCCATAAGCGTCCTTCCATCCCACGTGACGTGCTCGACCGAAGACTCGGGGCTCGAGGCTGTACCAGCGGGGTTGGAAGCGGGGGTTGGACACCTCATTTTGATCATACGTTGTTTGGGCCATTGTTGTACTCCAAAAGGACCTCGGATATGTAAAAAGCATCTCGGCTGTGCTAGAAGATCAAAACGCCCACCCAGACTCCGCAGATATGGGAGAGATTCTTCGATCAACCTGCACACGACTACATCGGACGCCCGGGTTGGCCGTTGGCTCAATCCGATCCTGGAGGCAACCTGAACGGTTTCGTATCTCCGGCTGGGGGCCAGAGCCGGATGCGAAGCCCGGCTTCGAGCTTTGCCAGGTTGACAATGTCGGTCCACACCTGGCCATTCAAGATGTCGCTGATCGTTGTGTGATCCACACCCGTGAGAGCCTTGGCTTCTCTAAGGCTGCGCCCACCAAGTGCAGATCGGAGATTCAGAGCGAGCTTTCGGGCGGCTTCGGCTGCGACGTCGTCGCAGACAGCATTAGGCCAATTGGTGCTGTAGCTATTTGGCGGCTGTCTCCGAGGACGGGGCACATAGCAACCGTAGATTCCCAGGTGACTCGGGTGGTGGTTCACGCGGCTTGCAGTGTTACAGCCAAGTGCGAGAGTGTTGGTATCCACCACCAGTCTTGGGAGTTCACTTTGGCGACACTTGGCGGCGACTTTAGGCCTGATATACCCGATCCTTACTGGGCCGAGATCGGCGACTTCGTTCGCTCGGCGGTAAGCGACGCGGAAGGTAAGACTCCCTATACCTCGGGAGAGCTCCTGGGAGCCGCAGCCCGCCACGTGCTCTGGTGCTGGCAAACTGCCGGCCTAGAACTTGATCGTGCCCTCGTCTTTCGCAGGTCGAAGATTGGCGAGTACATCTCGCAAGGCTGCGTCGGTCTGGCTCCGGCGTCCCGGGGGAACCGTCGATCACAGCTGCTCAGGATGTCGGAAGCTCTGTTGCCATTTGAGGCATATCTAGGTCGGCTCTCTTCTTTGGGGCCTTCTGAGCCACTCAGGCCGTACTCCAAGGCGGAGATTGTGGCGCTTAGGTATTGGGCGAACGATCAGAACACCCCCGCCAGAAGGAGAGACGCTATGACATTGCTTGCTCTCGGACTGGGGGCCGGCTTGGCAGCAGAGGACATCGCTGGGTTGGAGGCCGGGATGGTCACCGAGGATGGGCTCGGCGTTCAGATATCTGTTCCAGGGAGACGAGCCCGCGTCGTTCCAGTACGGGCGGAATGGGAAGCGGAAGCCCTCAAGGTGGCCAGGGCGTTGCCTCCACACTCGTTCATCTTCGGTTCGCATCGAACAACCCGGAACAAGAACTTCGTCAACGGCTTCGTTGCCAAGTCGGACTTTGGGAAGCTCCGACCGTCTATCCAGCGCCTTAGGGCTACCTGGATAGTCGGCCACGTGGCAGGCGGGACTCCTTTGGTCGCTTTGATGACGGCAGCAGGCGTCCAGTCTCTGGAGGCGTTCTCCCGCTACCTGCGTTTCATGCCAGGCCTTGATCCAGAAGAAGCGCGACGTGCGTTGAGGGGGCAACCCTCGGAGTGACTACGGCTGCGGACACAGATTGCGAGACAGATGGCAAGGAATACGAGGTTGACGACTCAGCGCTTGCCGGCTTGGTCTGTACGGATTGGTTCGTGTCGTCGGCAACGAGGCCCGATCCCATACCTGACGAGAAGGTCCGGTTCGCGGCTCAGCTGATCGATGCGAGCGGTATCTGTGTCCGCCTAATGATCTGGAGATCTCAAGACCGGCAAAACAAGGGACCTGGCGGTAGGCCGCCATCTCTCGACGACAGAGCCGTCTTGGTCCTCTTGCTGGTGCTGCTGCTATCGGGTTCTGCGCCACTGGTGTCCGAGATGGCCTTTGCCCTGGACAGACGCCTTTCGGACGAAGCGAAGGAGCTGATGCGCGTAAGCCTCGAATCCGCTGAGGAATCGGCTTGGTATCACCGCTGCTGGCGGGCTGTCCATGCCTTGCTGAGCGTGATCGATCCTATGCCCGGCCCGAGAAAGCGGTTCTTGTCTATGGACGAGTGGGAAGCGATCTCGGCGGCGAGAGATCCCGAAGATTCAAGGAAGAAGCTGGCCAGGTTGAACTGGGTGACAACTCAGTTATTGCACGCCACTTTCATGATGCTTCCCCGTGAAACCCGCAGGAAGTGGAAAGGGAATGCCTGTATAGACGCCACTTTGGTACCGACTCACTGCAAACGCGGCACATCCAAGGAGTCAGACTCGGTGTCGATCGAGCCCGAAGCCGCCTGGTATAGGCGCGACGGTGATCATCGTGATGACGGTAAGGGGGGCATGGCAAAGTACGTGTGGGGTTGGGAGGCCATCTTGGTGGTGATGGCCACCAACGATCCGGCCAGTGACTGGGTGGAGTTCCCTTACCTGGTCCTTGCCATGGGATTCGAAAAGCCCGGCCACAACATTGCCGGCCAGGCCATCCGGGCGTTCGAGTCCATGGCGGAGCGGGGGTACCCGGCAGGCTTTGCGGTAGCGGATCGGGCATATTTCCCAAACTCGAAGCCGGAAAAGTTGCAGATCCCCCTTGCAGCGTTGGGCTATGGGTTTGTCTTCGACTACAGAGACGATCAGTTGGGGGTGCTGCTTCGCCACAAGGGCGCCATCCTCGTCGAAGGAGCTTGGTACTGCCCGTCCATGCCTGGACACCTGATTTCGGCCACGCAGGACTACCGATCGGGGCGGATCGATCGGGGTACCTGGCAAGTCCGGCTAGCCCAGCGATCCAAGTATCGGCTTCGCCCGAAGGCCAAGGCCGATCTCGGCGACAGCGTGCCTTTGATGTGCCCGGCTGTCGGGCCACGGGCGACCGTGGCCTGTCCGCTCAAGCCGGAGTCGCTATCCACTCCAGGACGCACGCTGATCACGAGTTTGCCTGCTTCTCCGGGGCCAATCTGCATCA
>DAIDIS010000218.1 GCA_027451785.1 Acidimicrobiales bacterium | reverse complement strand
AGAACGATCTCCCCGCTGAATCCGGAGGCCCTGAGCGCCCTTGCAGTATGCGCCCCCCCTACCGATGACCCGACGATGAGAACTCGCCTGTTCAAACGTCCTCTAGCTTCAAAGCCTTCATTGGACAGCTATTGACCGCCAAGGTGACCCTGGAGAGGTCTGAATCGTCGACGACCTCCCTCTTGATTTCCACGACACCGTCGCTTTCGGACAGGTCGAAATAGTCGTCGGCTCCGATGACGCAGTTCGCGTAGCCCATACAGGTATCCAAGTCGGCAACAACCTTCACTTGCTATCCCCTCCCTTTGCTTGATTCGACCGCCCCATACTTGGCAAGAATTTTCTCTCGCTTCGGACCGTGGATATTGGCCAAGGTCACGTCACCGTCGTAGTGGGCCAAGACCTTGGGGTCCATGATCTTCCTCCACAAAGGCGTGAAATAGGCCAGGAGAATCATCGTCGCGTACCCCGAAGGCAGCTGTGGCGACTCATCAAAATGTCTGAGGGATTGGTAGCGACGAGTCGGGTTGGCGTGGTGATCGGAATGTCTTTGAAGTTGGAAAAGGACGACATTGGTTGCGACGTTGTTGCTGTTCCAACTCTCTCTTGGGGTTACCGGCTCGTACCTCCCGTCCGGGCGCTTTTGCCTCAAGAGGCCGTAGTGTTCGATGTAGTTGACCGTCTCCAGTAGGCAGAAGCCGAAGATCGCTTCAGGCACCAGGAAGAAAAGGATCTTGGGTCCGAAGATCGCTATCAGCGAACCGAACAAGACCACACTGATAGCCCAAGAGTTTACGAAGTCATTGTAGATGCTGAAGGTGCGATGACCCTTGCGGTTCATTCGCTTCTTTTCCAGCTCCCAAGCCGAACGGAAGCTCCCAACGACAGAACGGGGAATGAATGACCACAGGGACTCGCCCAAACGTGCGCTAGCGGGATCCTCGGGGGTCGCAACCCGCACGTGGTGGCCGCGATTGTGCTCGACATAGAAATGGCCGTAGAACGTCTCGGCCAAGGCGATCTTCGAAAGCCAACGCTCCAAGGAATCAGACTTGTGACCAAGTTCGTGAGCCGTATTGATCGAGATTCCGGATATGATCCCGAAGCTCAATCCCGCGCCTGCGATGATCCAATGGCTCAAGTGGTGTGTGGTAAGAATCCAGCAGGCCCAGATAAGAACCCCATACTGAAGCGGCAGCCAGGCATAGGTGACATACCGGTAATAGCGATCCCTTTCGAGATTAGGTACGAGCGCTTCCGGTGGGTTGTTCCGGTCGGTTCCTATGACTGCGTCGATAACGGGAAGGACCACATAGATCAACACCGGGGCTACCACGACCCACATCAGAGGTCCCCACAGCTTTACCGCCGCCCAAACGACAAAGGCAGCCGATGGTATGAGAAGCGCAAGTGGCCATGCCCACTTTTTGCCGTCCTTCCACTCGACAATCTGCGGCAGCTTTTCACCTACCGGCGCCTCTACTGAATAAGTTGACATGGTCGACTGGAACCTCCGGATGTTTGCTTTGTGGGCCCGCTTTTATACAACGTATCGTATGTTACATATCTACTGTAGGATGGTCAATGGCTGACGAGAGGCTCTCGATACTCCAGCGCGCGAGAATCGATGCTGTGCGTAGGCAGAATTGGGTCGCCAATGGGCGCTCGCCGAAACGGAAGTGGGCAAGAGGCTCTTGACGGACTACAGGATCGACGAACTCGCCCGTCTTGCTGGGACAACAAGCAGGAATATCCGCGAGTACCAACAAAAGGGGCTTTTGGACTACCCGAAGCTCGTTGGAAGAACCGGCTGGTATACGGAGAACCAGCTCGCGAGGGCCCGCCTCATCGTGCACCTCGCCGAGCGTGGGCATAGCCTCTCGGGCATCCGCCAATTGCTTGATACTTGGGAGAGCGGCGGCAGCATCGACGATTTGATACCAGCCGAAGTCGCCTTCACCAAACCCTGGAGCAACGAAGTTCCCGGCGAAACCAACATGGATGAGCTGAGAGAAGCCTTCGGAGAGTGGATCACACCCGAGAACGTGAAGAGGGCCGAAGAGTTGGGAGTCATCGAGCGAGAAGGCGCGGGCTACCGGGTCCCCAGTCCCAAATTGATCGAGGCGGGGCGCAAACTCGTGGAAATCGGATTCCCGCTTCCGGTGGTTCTCGATATAGCAGAGGGAACGAGACGGGATGCGGCCACCATCGCCAAGCGCATCGTGGACGCCAGCCGAGAGCAATTGATTCCCGAAGGCGTTCTCCCGCCTGCTGATAAATTGCCGGAACTTACCGAAAAGGTCGAGGCCCTCCGGCCATTAGCACTCGCCGTAACGGAGGGCTTCTTCGTCCAGGCATTGCAGGAAGCCGTAACCGAGGCATGGGAAATAGTGCTGGGCAGGACCAGCGCAGCCCAAGAATAGCTTCCGATGTGGCACAAGCCGGGTGAGCTATTCCTACTTGCGACGGTCCCGCAGTTTTGCCACCGCTTTCGCAATAGCCTCTAAGGCAATCTCGACTTCGATTTCGGTAGTGGCGTATCCGAGCGAGAACCGGACACTTGATCCTGCTTCAACCTTGGTAAGTCCCGCCGCCATCAATACGTGGCTGGGCTCAAGTGCGCCTGATGAACAAGACGAACCCGCCGAAGCCGAAACCCCCATTTCGTCCAGCATGAACAGCAACTCCTCCGACTCGACTCCGTCAAAGCGCAGGTTAGAGATGGACGGAAGCCAGGAATCTTGAAGCGAGCCATCGACGGAGTAACCAGAGCCTTGAATGCTCTTCGACTCCACCGAACGGCAATTCAGCCGGCAATCGGGCACCGTTGCAAGTATTCCCTTGCAAAGAGCGCTGGTCATCGCCTCAACCCTGATTGAATCGGCTTCCCTGTTGGAATCAGAGGCCTTCGCAGCCTCAATCATCGCCATAATTCCAGGAAAGTTCGGCGTCCCCGAGCGGGTTCCGTACTCTTGGCCTCCACCGTGAAGTTGGGGGATCAGCTTCGTCCTTCCCCTGTTTACCAGAGCACCAACGCCCATTGGGCCGCCAAACTTGTGGGCACTGTAGGAGACCATGTCCGTCATCAAAGTCACTTCAGCAACCGGGAGCCAGCCAAAAGCCTGAACGGCGTCAGTGTGCAGACGTACGCCCGGCGCATGCTTGCGGACCAGCTTCGAAATGGCGGCTATATCGTTTACCGACCCGACTTCGTTGTTGGCCAGAATTACCGATAGGACACCCAGGCGCAAACCCTTCGCCGCGCATCCGGCCACAGTCTCTTGGAGAAACTTAACCAGCTTTGACTTATCGAGTCTCGCATTCTCGTCTACGGGCAGGGCAACACCGCCAATATGCCTCGTCGGTTCGATTATGGCGTGGTGGTCCGCTGCCGAACAGGCGGCAATCGTGCCCGGCCTCAAAGCACCCTTGATCGCCAAGTTGTCGGCTTCGGTGCCGCCCGAAGTGAAGACAATCTCCGATGGCTTCGCCCCTACGAGACGGGCGAACTCTTCCCTTGCCTCATCCAAAGCATCCCGAGCAGTCCGCGCAATTGCGTGTCCACCCGAAGGATTTCCATAAAGCGCACCGGAATATCTGACGAAAGCTTCCAACGCTTCGGGTCTCATCGGGGTGGTGGCCGCGCAGTCGAGATACGCTCGCGCTGTCGACGCAGGGTTTGCCTGCACGGCTAAGTTGACGGAATGTACACGGTGGTCGTAGTCGATCCACCTTGAGACCCAGAAGGCGCCGACCCCGTACCGCCCGAGCTTCCCGAGCTGCCCGTACCGCCCGAGGATGACGTTCCACCGCTGCCCGAGCCCGCAGATGATCCTGTCTGTCCACCCGAAGGCGTGGTCGAACCGATGGACTGGCTCCCGCCATTACCACCCTGGTTCCCCGAGGAATCCGAAGACGTCGGCGAAGCGCCGCTTCCCACGTCCGACTGCATCTGGGCTACACCGGCAACCGTCCCGTCACCGATGATGGCCGACAGCGCCTGAGGAGAGGCATTCAGGTACCCGTTGAGAAAGTCAGTAGTCACTTTCTCCACCACCGGCAGGTAGGTAGGAGAAGTTGAATAGGGGCTCAAGTGATCTGCACCGGTAAGGCTGAGCATGTACTTCGGGGTCAGTGCCGCAGAATAGATCTCATTGGTAAACCAAGGCCCGTTGATCGTGTCGGAAGTACCCTGAACGGCCAGCAGCGGAGGGCTTCCCGCAGGGAAGTAGGAACCTCCGGGATAGTTGAGCTCAGCACCCGAGAGAATTATCGCAAGCTTTATCGCCGAGTCCCTGCAGCAAGTGTCGTAGGCGACCGCCATTGCCGTATCTCCGCCGTCCGAATGTCCAGCCACGGCGATCCGGTTGGGATCCACGAGGCCCTTAAGGCCGGCTCCGACCGCGTTGGCCGTGGAGGTCAACTCGTTTGCTACAAAAACCATGTCCTGGGGTTGATTCGCCAAGTCAGCCTCATTGGGTGAAGGCGATACCCCCGGGTTCGTCAACGGGAAAGTGATTCCGGCGACCACGTAACCCGCCTTTGCCCAAGAAACCAACAAGGGGTCGTACACGGATGGATACTGGTCATAGCCGGGACCGAAAACCACCAGCGGGTAGGGTCCCTTCGAGAGGTTCGCCTGTGCGTTTTCGTATGCCC
>DAIDIS010000217.1 GCA_027451785.1 Acidimicrobiales bacterium | reverse complement strand
CATGAGCGCCGACGCGCCCAACATGTCGAAGCTATAGGTGTCGATTGTGGACCCCATGTACCACGAAACCGGGGTAGTCGCTAACAACAATCCGACCAACGCGCCCAGCCCCAATCCACCGATCTCGCCGGCAAGCTTGATTGCGAACCCAATTGCTGCCGCTGAAGCTACTGCGGCGACGAGTGCCAAAGAGGTCGACGCGCTCAAACCGAGAACGGAGTGGACCACATGTCCGGAGGCGACATACAGCCAATATCCCGGAGGCTGCGGATCGCCGTGAGCTACGTCGAAATGAAACGAGCCCTCAACAAACTGAACCGCGTCCCAATCAGTCGGCCCCTTTGTCAATGTTGCGACTCTCATCACAAGCGCAATGGCGCCGCCAACGACGGCTAACGTACGCAAACGCCGGTCTGGTTTGTGCAACCAAAGAGATTGTTTAAGCCGCAAGTCCATCGCATTGTCCGCCCTGTAAAGGATTCTGCTTTCCGCAGCAATAGTGGTCATTTCACCAATTCCGTGGGTAAATCCTCCGCCCTACCGGTAATCATTCCCTGCCCCCTTAGCCGGCGGCCGAAACGATCGGACTGGGAAGACCATCTGCACCAATCGAGCCCGCCGGTTGTGCGGATCCGTAATCAACCACAGTTCCATCGGAATAAAACACCCAGTACCCTGTGTTCCCAGGCGCTCCCACAATGCTCACCGGCCGCGCTGCGGAGTTCCCGGAGCCGAAGTAAGGTCTGGTCCCCGTTGCCAATCCACCGTTAGAGCCTGCGCCGACACTGGCACCGGTTCCCGCCGATACTTGAGACTCGAGTCCCGCTTGCACCCCACTGAGCCCGTACAAGGTCGCGTCGCCATTGGACTCTACGGTGCCGTCGGAGAATACGACCCAGTAACCCTTGCCATCCGAAGTGCCACCGATGGCCGAAGCAGGTCCGTGCGCAACCGGCATACCGGCTGAAGGCGTATTGGAATCCCCGCTCAACATCAGGGGAGTAGCATCTCCATAACCAGTGACAGTGCCGTCCGACCATAGGAGCCACAGGCCGGCTCCGTTGTCCGGTGCCACCGAAACCACCTTCCTGCCGACCGCTGCAAAGGGCTGCGAGACTGTATGCACTTCGGGTGCATCGCCACACGCAACAACGTCGCCTTGCGAGTCCACTAGCCAATACCCGTTGCCGTCTCTAGTGGGCGCCAGGCCCACAACCTGATACTTCAACCGCCCCTTGGGTGCGAACGATGTTACGTCACCGAAGCCTTCAACGGTACCGTCTGCGGCAACCTCCCAATACCCGCGGCCATCAATGCTCGTGACTAAAGAGGCCAATCCCCCTGCACTGTGCGAGCCGGGAATCGGGGCACCAAGGTAGCAATCGTCACCATAGGAGTAGATCGCGCCGTCGGCAGACATCAGCCTGTAGCCTCCCGAGGCCGCCGAGGAGTAGTAGGTAAATTGCAAGTTGGGGTTGAAATGAGCGCTCGGTATCGTAGGCACGACGCTTGACCCGTTCCAAACCTTTACCCGAACGGCGGTCCCCGGCGTCATCGGCGGGCTCATCGCTGTGAGCAAGGTTGGTGAGACAACCTTCACCATGCTCGCCAGCGTGTTTCCAAAAGCCACTTTCGTACTACTCCCAAACCCACTCCCGGCGATACTGACGATCGTTCCGCAGGGGGATTGACCGGACCCAGGTTCGACGGAAGTGGCCACTGGGAACGAGCGGCCACCGCCACTCGGCCATACGAAATAGGCGAGGGAGGCCAAGACCACAGCAGCCAAGACAGCTGCCGCGATCCTGGCAGGTCCGCTCCCTCTCTGTTTCCGCCGCCCGATTTTTTCTCTGACGCTCGGCGCATGCTCGCTATCCGTTGCTGCCTGCCGAATCGAGGCGAAATCGATCTCTTCCGTGTCGTAGGCGAAATCCTGGATCGCTTGATCGGCGATATCCTGAGGGTCGCCCAGTCTGTCCAGGAGATCGAGGATCGCTACCTCGCTCTCTTCGGGCAATTCGAGCCGCGCCTGTTCGACATGACTGCGTAACTCTTCGAACAATTGGGCCCTCTGTCCTGGGGGCAAAGGAGCAAGCGCCGTTTCCAGGCGGTCGAAGTATTCGCCGATCAGCTCTGCTATTTCCCTTTCAGGCATTGTGGCTCGCTTCCAGAATCGAGTTCACGGTGCTGGTAAAGCGCTTCCATTGGGCGCTGAAGGCTTCGAGCACCGCAACGCCATCGGGTGTGATTCGGTAATAGCGTCGGGGCGGCCCTTGTGTGGACTCTTTCCAGAACGTATCCACCAAGCCGTCGCGCCTCAATCGGGAGAGAAGCGGGTAAAGAGTGCCCTCGCTTGTCACTAAACCATCTGCTTCCGAAAGCAACCTGGTCAACTCAAAGCCGTACATCTCTTTCGATCGAAGCAGGGCAAGTACGCAGTACTCAATGGCGCCGCGCCGCATCTGGCTCAGCAGCTTCTCAGCACCACCAGGTATCATGCACCATACGCTAGCTGGTTACACAAGGTATCGCCAGGCGCGCCTCAATGAATTGGTTGTAGCCAGGAAGTTTCTTGGTTACAAGCTCTCGTTGGCTAACTTGAAAACGCTCGGGCGCCTGCTGCCCATGTCTCGTCCAGGTTGCTGTCTTCGGGAAAGCGGGAATCAAGCTCAAGGGCGACCATCCCGTGGGCAAACGAGAAAAGGGCTTGAGCCTTGAATTGATCACCCGTGGCAAGGTAAAAGGGCTCGCCCGCCCATTCCTCAAGCCCAGGCGCCAGCTGATCACGGCGAAACGCATCAGTTGTAGCGAGGCGATAGATCGAAGGGTTTTTCCTTGCAATGGCGCGATATTCAGCAAGCAGACTGGATACCGGCCCACGACTCCCAGGAGAACCCACGGCATCGTGTAGCGCTTGACCCATTTCCAAGAGTCCTTGTTCGATGAGAGCTGTCTCAACGGCGCTTTTCGTCGGGAAATGCTTATAGAGCGAAGGTGCTTGAATTCCCACCTCAGCCGCCAATCGGCGCATCGTGAGAGCCCGGTAACCCTCTGTTTCCACGATTCTCCTGGCCGCTTCTACAATCGCTGATGCTCGCCTCGACTTTGCGACGATTACGGGCGCTTTCGTCATTGCTCGGCGAGAATGAATACTGGATGCCTCTTCGCTATTGCGGCGACCTCGTCGTCGGAGGATTCAGGTCCAACCCCGTCGAAGAACATGCCAACCTCTGCCTTCCAGCGACGCAGATAGGCTCGGAGTATCGGCACCTTGTCGCCATCCATCAGTTCTGTAGCGACATAACGAGTCCTGCGTCGACCGACCAGCAACGTCAGACGTCCACCGTCGGCTCGCACGTTTCGGACCCACTGGCTTTCGCCACGGGGACAAACAAGGTATTTCGAACCATCCACGTCCAGTAGATTCACCGGGGTTGTACGAGTTTCTCCACTCTTGCGCCCCTTGGTCTCCAATATCCGACTTCCCCAGACACTGACTCCCAGGCGGGTAAGCCCGATAACGGCTTTGTTCAAGACGTTTTCAGTGAACCAGCCCGGTTTCCGGTAGTGCCGTTCGACTTCAGGATTGTCCATATTCTGCCTACCACGCTCCCTGGATCCCGACTTCGGCCGGAAATCACCACAAAGGCTAACAGTGTTAGCCTTTGGACCGCTACTCTTTTGTGGCGATCTGAAGTGCCTGGCCCTCGAAGCGGTCCACCCAGCAAAACTCGCCAACCGGCTTGCGAGTGAGCTTCGAAACTGCCTTGGCGGGATATCCCAAAGCTACGAGGGCGGCGAGGCCGAAGGAATCCGGATAGCCGAACAGTTCCTTTAGCTCGGGTTCTCTTCTCGCCAATACCGTCGTGATGGTCCCGCCGAGGCCACGCGAACGGGCCACGAGCAAGAGATTCTGCACGAACGGGTAGACGGAGGCGCCACCCTGAATCGAGAGTCTCCCCCTTCCGGCGTCCGGCACGCACAAACTCGGCATCTCGGCCAGGATCACCAGCAGCGCCGGAACCTTGTCCAAGTTGTCTGCGAAGGGGAATGGGTACTCGGTCGCTGCCGCCTCCACCAGGTCAATGTCGGGTTCTCGCCAGACTCCATCCTCACCCGGGGAAAATGCAACGTCGCCTCGCAACACTTGAGCCATGTATTCACGCCAGCCAAGGACGTAGAGGTCCCGAACCTTCGCTCGAAGGGTAGGGTCCGCGAGAACGATCACCCGCCAGGGCTGCCTATTGCCACCGCTGGGCGCAAAGCGAGCCAACTCCAATATCTCGCCAAGCAATTCGTCGGGAACCCGTTTGTCAAGGAACTCCCTGGTTGCAGAGTTGACTCTAAGGAGATCGTCGATGTTCATGCCAATATCCGTGACATACACCCATGACTAGGCGCGACCATCTCACGCTTCAATGAAGTCGACCTACAGGTCCATAGGCGCGGCACAACCCGGCTGGCCGGAGCAGCCTCTTTGGCACATCACGTTCGTGCCGCAAAGAAGTTGCGTCTCAACCAGCCTTTGTATAGCGCTCTGCCAGGTAATTGTCCATGTCTTCGGAGCGGATGCGATATGACTTTCCGACTCTCACCGCGGGCAATTCGCCGCTTGTGATCAGCCGGTAGACGGTCATATTCGACACCCTGAGTGACTCCGCAACCTCTCGCACAGTGAGGAAACGGCCTCCGAGTCCGTATACCTTTTCCAGTGGAATAACTCCTACTATTTAGCCCACTTAGAATGTACGGCATCCGGCGCAATTCTGAAAGAGGAAATGCGTTCGCCCAGCTAGATGGCACCAAGGCCCCG
>DAIDIS010000216.1 GCA_027451785.1 Acidimicrobiales bacterium | reverse complement strand
TGGATCCTGGCTGCGGTCTGGAGAGTGCCTCCAAGGCCCGTGATTGGGTACGCAGGCTCTTGGAATCCTGGGGTTTCAAGGACGATGACGACATCGCCGTCCTTTTGACCAGCGAGTTGGTAACCAACGTCGTGCTCCACGCCGGGACCGTAATGAAAGTTCATGCGAAAATGGTGGGAAAGTTCTTCTGGGTTGGCGTTGAGGATTTCCGAACCGAAATGCCGGCTCTTTTAAACATTCGACCGTCCGATACGACCGGCAGGGGCATAAGGCTCGTTGATGGACTTTCCAGCTCTTGGGGTACATACCAAACTGAAAGCGGAAAAATGGTTTGGTTCGAGGTTCCGGTCTCTCCGAAACGCAAGAGCTGATCATTTTCCATTGAGCATCTCCGGGATAATCTCGGCCAATCGGTTCATTTAGGTACAGGCACGCGAGGTCGACAAAACCCGCACCTCATTGAGCCCGATGGATTAGTACTTGCAATATGCGACATGGGGCGAGATGAGGAGACCATGAGCGACCAATATGGCGGCGCCGGATCCGTGTCGGCAGGAATCGAGCGCCCATTCAGGTTCATTGCCGTACCCGTCCGCATTGCCCTGGAAGCTGATCTGCTCCTCAATGAGCTTAGCCGGGAACTGAAGATCGTCACTTTGGACACGACCTCCGTGACGATGCGAAACGCGGAGATCGCTCAAGTAGCCATCTCGTTTCGTGACGCTCTCGCCACACAGCAGCCGGTAAGGATCGCCGCCGGCCATGCAATCCGGGTTGCACTAGGCAGCGGCATGAGGCTTTTCGACCTGAATATTTCCTTGCGTCAAGAGACTTGTAACGGTCTCGGGTCACTTGTAGAGGCGCTCGACTCACTTGCAGACCTTTCCCGCACTCACCGCTTGCTCCTGCCGCCGCCTTCAAGGGAAGTGCTGGATTTCTTTCAGTGGCATCTCGACGAAGTCGACCGGCAATTATCGGGCTTGCCACCATCACCCTGTCCATTCCCTACGAAATTGCCGGAGATGGTTGCTCCAAGGGACACCTACCAACATTGGATGGCCAGCCAAGACTCCTCTAGGCAGTTGACCGCCGGCGTGATCGAATATCAGCTCAACTACCAAGCGAACTCGAAATCCGGGACTGGGGACGTAATTGGACAGGAGCCCGTAAACGAGTTCGCCGGCAGTCTTAGTGACCGCGAAGCCACATTTGAGGATCCAAAAGACTGGATCAGGCGTGGACCGGACCGTAGGGATAACTCCCACACCTACGCGCACTTGGGCGCACTCTTGAACGTAAGTCTGGCTCTCTCCGCAATTCCAGATGCAATAGGAATTTCCGAAGAAATCCTCCACGGCTGCATGGACGCAGTGAGCGCAAATTCTGCAGCAATTCACCTGCTCGATCCAGATCACGAAACCGTAAGAATGCTAAACAGCGTGGGGTACCCGGAATCGGCCGAGCGCAGGTGGGCCACATTCCCAATTTCCCTGGACACACCGGTTGGAGAATGCATCCGCACTGGACGCTCCATGTTCATAGGGTCACTGGACGAGCTCATCGATCGTTACCCGGTATTGGCTGACTACCGGATCGAAGACCCCAATGAGCTCTCGGTTCGCTCGGAAGTTGCCTGCATTGTCGTGCCCATGAAAATCCAACCAAGAACCAACATTGGGGCCATCGCCGTGAATTTCAGTAGCGCTTCCTATGTCTCTCCCGGGGATATGGAGTTCGTGGAAGCTCTGGCGGCTCAGGCTGCTCAGGCGATTGATCGTGCAAGACTTTACGAAAAGGAAGCGTACGAACGCGAGAGGCTTGCATATCTCTCCAAGGGCTCGGAACTGATGACCTCGTCGCTTGATCCCCGGCAAGTTCTGAGGAAGCTGACCACCCTCTGCGTACCACGGCTTGCTGATTGGTGCTCCATACATATCCGCGATAGCGAGGGAAACCCCAAGTTTCTTTTTGCATCACACGTGGAGCCCGAAAAGCAACGCCTCGCAGCAGGGCTGCTGGGGCGTTGGCCGGTCTCCTTGGCCGACTCAATGGTCGGCGAGTGCTTTACTACAGGGCAGCCAATACACCTGGCGCACATACCATTTGAGCTGATAAAAGCTAACGCAGAGGACAAAGAATATCTGGAGCTGATGAGACAGATCGCGCCGTCTTCGGCCGCAGGGATTCCCATCAAGGCTGGCGGCGAAGTCGCTGCGGTACTGACGATTGCCGACAGTCCGGGCAGAGTGGTGAGCGATGACGACTTCAAGATGGCAGTTGACCTCTGCATCCGAGCTGGATCCGCCTTTCAGAACGCCCGGAGTTATGTCGCTCAGGAAAGAGTCTCTTCGAACCTTCAGGAGCATCTTCTTCCCAAATCTTTGGCGTCCGTACCGACCCTCTCGATTGCAGTGAGATATGTTTCCGCCGAGTCGGAAGCCCGAGTTGGCGGCGACTTCTACGACGTCTTCGGGGTCTCGGGGAATTTCTTTGCCCTGATCGGGGACGTTTGCGGCCGAGGTGCAAAGGCTGCAGCGATAACCGGATTGGCCAGACACTCCCTCAGGGCGCTGGCGATCACGAACCCTTCGCCGGCACAAGCACTGTCGAATCTCAATCTGCTCTTAATCAATGAGACCACCGACGATGACGACGAGATGTTCGTCATCCCCAAATTCTGCTCTGTTGCCATGCTTAGATTCATCCCCGGCAAAGAGGAGACGATTGCGATACTGGCCCTCGGGGGACATCCGAAGCCCCTGTTGGTAACCAAGGAGGGTCGTACTGAGCCCATAGGACGGCACGGCACGCTTCTTGGAGTTTCCAATGAACCGGCGCTAAACGAGGTTACCTTCCGGTTACGGACAGGCGACTTCCTCGTCTTGTATACAGACGGGATCACGGAGAGACGGAACGGGGGCGTCCTCTTTGGCGAAGAGGGCATCTCGAAGGCCGTTATGGCGGGTCCCCGGAATGATC
>DAIDIS010000215.1 GCA_027451785.1 Acidimicrobiales bacterium | reverse complement strand
GTGGAATCGACAACCAGGAATGTATGCACGATCGTATCGACCTTGGCGGCGTCCACGATCCTGGCAAGAATGGAGTAGGTCTCGTCAGCTCTTACGTATTCTGTGCGTGAAAGCTTTACAGATGGCTCTTGCGAGTCGAGCCCTACGATAACGTCAATTGCGGGGTTCCTCTCAAGTGCTTGGGCGACCCTCCCGCCCCAGAAGGTACTCAGCCCCGTGATGAGGACGCGCTTTCCCATCTTCATGCCACCTTAGTGATTTGCGGGCCTAACCGGTCCATGGATTATGGCGGTGGGCCAACATGTCGTAGAGGGTCTCTTGGATGCGGACCCTGATGCTCTCGGCTTCCTCCATGATCCTGCTCTTCGAGTACCGCTCTTGGTCGGGAGCCACATTGAAATGAACGGGATCAAGTACTCTCAGGCGAAACTTGGCGGGGAAGTAACCAACCGTTCCGAGAAAAGGACCCATCAGCATCCAGTTGAAGGTAAGTGGTGCGTAGGGCAAGCCAAGTAAGCGAGCGACGCCCGGCATATTGAACGCAGTGGGCATTGCCTCTTCGGCTCCGACTACGGCAATCGGCACGACGGGTACGCCGGAGCGCATCGCAATCTCGACAAAGCCTCCGCGCCCGAAGCGCTGAAGGCGATACCTATGTGCGAACGTCTTAGATGTACCTTTGGACCCTTCCGGGAACACCAAGGCGAGCTGTTTGTCCTGTCGCAGGATCCTGTAGGCGTTATCAGGGTGAGCGGCCACGCCCCCCGCTCTGGACCAGGCCGTGCCTAGGAACGGCACGGTCCTGAATAAGTGATCTGCCAGACCGTAAACAGGCCTGCGAAGCTCCTTTTCGATGCCGTGCATAATGACAAGGGCATCCGGCGGAATCGCGCCCGCATGATTCGAGACGAGGAGCGCACCGCCTTCGGTGGGTATCTTTTCCAAGCCTTCCCACTCAACTCGGAACCAATTGTCGTAGATGGGGGCGAACATGGACCTTGCCAGTTGCCTCGTCTTTTCCGAGCGGCCCCACTGGTCGACGTCGCTGAGGCGGGCATCGCCTATTGTTTCCTCCGATCCAGAGATTGCGTCAACCGCTTCCTGTGGGTCTTTGATGAGCTTGGGAATTCCCGAAATTCCGGTTTTCGTTCGCCCGCTTGCTAGCCCCTTGGCAGTAGTTGATGCTGCCCCGGAACTCTGTGTGCGTCCCTTATTTCTGGACGCGTGACGTTCGATCGACACAATGTCTCCGTGCCGGGCGTCCTTTTCGACTGCGCGATTTTCAGCCGCCATACAACATCCATCGTATATCGCTCCAAGGGAAAAAGCAGCGAGGTTTTTCGAAGCCTTCAGTCTCCGGTCACCCGGCAGACCCGAGTTCCTAAACGCTGCCGGATATCGCCCTTGGGAACCGATTCGGCCATCGCGGCGCGAACAGCCGGAAGGATGATCCGCAACAAACTTACCCCGGAGCCCTCCAAAGATTACGTGGGCAGCTTCAAAGATTACGACGGGCTGCGAGCTGCTCTTTCGTCGGCCAAACTATCCAAAATGATTGCCTCGCCTTCGCTCACCCCAGGGCCCCCGTACTCCAGAAGCCTTCGCCACTCCGTTTGCTTGAATGGACTTGGCTCGGTCGAGTTTAGGAACTCGGTGAGTACGGTCAGGAACCTGTCGGGATCCCAATGGTGCGGGAAATGGCCGGCCCCTTCGAAGATTTCCAGTTTGCTGCCGGGCATTGCAGCGTGCAGCAAATAAGCGTGCCGAGTAGGGATCACGCCATCGTGTGTGCCCCAGATGATGAGGGTCGGAAGTGATCGGGCGAGGTAGGAGCGATCCAGCATGGTTACTACCTGTCCTCGCCAGTCGACCACAGACCGCAATGTCCTCAAAAAGGCCCTACGAGCGGTGGCGTCAGGAAGCGAGTTGGCGACCGCCTGCAGCTCATCGGCATCCCGACCGAGCTTGTGACCGGAGAGCTTCAAGAATGAGGAGGCTAAGGCTGCTCCGAATTTTACGACCGGCTTGACCATGAAGGGTAAGACCAAGTCAGAGGTTGGTGCCGCCGCTATCTGCAACAGGGGGCTCACGTCTCGGGATATCCCACCGCTGGCTACGAGCACCAGGCGTTCGCACTTGTCCGGGAACTGATAGGAGAACTGGGCGCCTACCCCTCCACCCAAGGAATGCCCGACAACGGTGGCGCGGTCGAATCCAAGCACGGACAGGAGGTCTCTCATTCCGCAGGCATAGGCAGCCACCGAATAGTCCGCTCTTGGCTTTTCGGATCGACCATGGCCCAACAAGTCAGGGGCGATGACGGTGTAGTTCTCGGAGAGCGGGCCGATTAAGCTTCTCCAGGAACCGGCGTCGTTTCCGATTCCGTGAATCAACAAAAGCGCAGGCCCGCTGCCTTCCTTGATGAAGGCTCGCCTATAGCCGTGAATGGTGCGGTAATGGATTCGAAACTGTCGGCCCGTTACCGGGTCTGTCTCGAACTCGGTACCCTCCTCAAGGTCAATGCCCTTCTCCAGATCAGTTATGGATCCATCTTCGACCTCAGGGGAGGCTACTTTGGCTTGTTTGGATTGCCCTTTCACCGGTAGGCCTTTCACCGGTCGGCCTTCACCTGCGTACGGGTACCCGTCATCTTCGTAGCTCCCTCGTTGCTTCCGAGTCGGCTCCCCGGCGACGGCTCGCGTGCTGCTCATTCACTTCTCGCCTTCTGCGCAATACGGCCATAGTTGGCGTGCCCCCCGAAAGGCGAGCACCTAACGAATCTCGCGCAAATTGGTCTCCAAGTGATTTCTTCCCTGTTAAATCGTAGTGAACCAACTTCGTTCCTTTTGCCATGAACTTCCCTGCTCCCTTTTGGCTAGAGTGCCTAGGTCGACCCATGGCCCGGGTGGCGAAATCGGTAGGCGCGGGGGGCTTAAACCCCCCTGGTCCGAAAGGACCGTGCGGGTTCGAGTCCCGCCCCGGGCACTTTTTCACAGGAGCTTGGGATTCTTTCGGGCTCGGCAAATGCACTTCAATTCGATTCGACGAAGGCTGTCCGACCGTCAGGCATAGGGCCTACGCAAAGCCAAGCTCACCGACGGATGGTGCCACCAAAAGGACACCGAGGCGAAACCTTGACCACAGGTCTAGCATGGCGATTTGGGTATTGCTAGGTTGCGCACAGCGCACCCAACAGGTGCCCGGAAGGAAAACTAGGAGGGAACTTGCCAAGTCTGGACCGCGAAGGCGACATCTTCATCTTGAACCTGGGAGACGACGAGAACCGTTTCAATAGACGGTCACTTGACCAGCTTTCCGAGCTGGTTTCCCAAGTGGAGAAAGCCGATGGGCCAAAGTCGTTGGTTGTGATGGCCACCGGCAAGTTCTGGTCGACAGGGCTTGACTTGGATTGGATGAGAGAGAATACCGAGCAGGTCAATCCCTTCGTCAATGATCTCCAAGAGTTCTTGGCGAGATTCCTTACCCTGCCTTTCCACACCATTGCCGCCATCCAAGGTCACGTGTTTGCGGGTGGCGC
>DAIDIS010000214.1 GCA_027451785.1 Acidimicrobiales bacterium | reverse complement strand
TGTCCAAGCAGACCTGATTGTCGGTACGAGCGCTGGGAGTGTCGTCGGGGCATATCTCAGGACTGAGCTGCCGATTGAGGATATCTGGGAGGAAACATTCGGGGACGGAGCGACCGGGGTTTCAGGTCGCCCGACTCAGATGTTCGCTCCCGCCTTCAGCTCACCCGTCGGGCTCATGCAGCATGCCCTCGGGTCTGTATTCGTAATGGGGCGCTCGCTGATACGGGTCCCACTTCCTTCGTTGCCTCATTTCTTGCGCCACGCCTTCCCCGGTGGAATGTTCGCGATGGGTGAGGGACAAGAACGCTTGGAGAACGATTTGGGCTCTCCGTGGCCCGAAAAGCAACTCTGGCTGTGTGCCGTCGACATCGCTTCCGGTCAGAGAATTGTGCTGGGCAGAAGGGGTGCGCCGCCGATGCCTTTGTGGAAGTCGGTTATGGCGTCATGCGCAATTCCGGGCGTATACCCACCTATTCCAATGGGCAGGAGGGTATTGGTTGACGGTGGTGTGCACTCGACCACCAATCTCGATCTGGCCGTCAGTGACGGCTGTGATTTCATCATCGGTATTGCCCCGATGGCTTTCAAGGGCGACCGGTCGTCGATCTCTGTTTTGAGGTTGATCGGGCGTGCTCCGGATGTGACGCTCCAGCACGAGCTCGCGATCGCCAGGCGCCGCAGGGCTACCGTTATTCTCATTCGGCCATCCGCTCGTGAGGTTGCGATGAGCGGTTTCAACTTGATGAAACGCGAAGGCCTGGACCAAGTTGCTCAGAGCGCCTACGAGCGTGCCATCGAGACTTTGAACACCCCACGGTTCCGCAAGGTTCTAAGGGAAGTAGGCAAGAAGGCGGCCAAAGAAGGGCACCCCGCGTGGGAGAAGGACCCTTCGACTCAAAGCCGCAAAGCCAAGGTGCATCCAATTCCCGTTCGCGCTACGAGCTGACGCGAACTAGCCGGACAGTGCTTTGAGTTGGCGGCCCAGCGTGGCGGCGTCTGAGGCAGGGGATTCGCAGATGAATCCCACGCAAACATAAGCCGATCCTGTTTTCTTTCCGTCCCAAATGGGGGACTCAAACGGTTCTCCCCAGGCAATGACCGAACCTGGGATGTAGCGCATGAATGCCTGATCAAGCATCGTCCTGTCATCCGTAGCCACGACGATCTCGGGTCCGGGCCTCGCCATGTCGGAGAATACAGCGGCCATTGACGGCATGTTTAGGGGGCTTTCAGCGAATTTGTCCATGCATGCCCTGACTGTTCCTTCGGCCCAGTTGGTATATAGGGACTCACCTGTCAGTCTCCCCAAGGTCCACAGAGTCCGTGCGGCGATGGAGTTGGCCGAGGGGATGGGCCCGTCGGAAAAGTCCTTCTGCCTGGCGAACACCCCATCGTCATCTGCTCCGTTCGTAAAGAATCCCCCTTGGGTCTCGTCCCCAAAAAGCTCGATCAGCCCGTCCGCCACCTGTCGCGCTCTGCCAACCCATTCGGCCTTGCCACTCATCGAATAGAGCCGGATGAAGGCTTCGACCGCCCAGGCATAGTCGGCAGCGAATGCTAAGTGCTTAGCGGATCCCTTCTGGAAAGTACGCATAAGCCGTCCATCTGAGCGTCGCAGCATTGACCAAGTGAACTCGCCTGCTTTCTGGGCTCGGTCTTTCCAGTCGTTCATACCGAAAGTTCGGGCAGCGTCAGCCAATGCAGCGGTTGTCATCGAGTTCCACTCGCAGATGATCTTGTAGTCGAGCCCCGGCCTGACCCTCTTGTTCCTGGTTTCGAGTAGGCGAGAACGAAGGTCCTCGAATTCCATGGTGGAGTAGGCGCCTCGGAACTCGTCGGGTAGCTGTGACTCATTCCCGGACAGCCGGGAAGCCAACCCGAACTCGTCGTAGGTGCGATGAAGGATGTTTCCACCCTCGAAGTTGCCCCCTTCGGTTATGCCGTAGGCTTCGCAGAAAACGTCCAGCAGTTCCTCATCGTCGCAATGGCGTGAAATTTCTTCCCGGCTCCAGATATAGAACTTCCCCTCGACCCCTTCGGAGTCCGCATCCTCGGCAGCGTAGAACCCTCCGTTGTCGTCACTCATGTAGTCGATCAGGTACCCAACCGTCTCGTGTACCACCTCCGACCAACGGGGGCTTGCCGTGGCTTGGAACCCACGGGTGTAAACCTCGATCAGTCCTGCCTGGTCGTAGAGCATCTTCTCGAAGTGGGGAACGAGCCATGCCTTGTCGGTCGAGTACCTTGCGAAGCCACCTGCCAAGTGATCGTAGATGCCCCCGGCCGCCATGGCGTCGAGAGCTGCGTAGGCTGCTTCCCTAGCCTTTGAGCTCGGCTCTGATCTCAATCCGAGTTCTATCAGGTCTGGGTGAGGGAATTTCGGTGCGTTTCCGAATCCACCTTGGCGGAAGTCCGATAGTTTGGCCAGTTCATCGGCTACCAGCTGGAAAAAGCGGGAGGCTTCGTCGGGCGGAAGTGGGAATGACTCGATTTGGCCCTGGGATCGCGTCACAGGCTCGTTCCCGAAGTTACTTATTGCCTGAGTGAGGTCGGCCGCGTGCTCCTCCAGCTCGCTTCGTCGGGTCTGCCAAGCTTCCACGATTGCCTCTAATACCGTCCTGAATGACGGCATCCCTCCCTTTGCGACCGGAGGAAAGTAGGTACCGGTGAAAAATGGCCTTCCGTCCGGCAGTGTAAATACGCTCATGGGCCATCCTCCGTGGCCATTCATGGCAACCGTGGCCCTCATGTACAGGTCGTCAATGTCCGGCCGCTCCTCCCTGTCGACCTTTACCGAGACGAAGTGTTCGTTCAAGTACCTTGCGGTCTCGGGATCTTCGAAGGATTCGTGAGCCATCACGTGGCACCAATGACACGAAGAGTAACCAACAGAAACGAAGAGTGGACGTTGTGCCGATTCGGCATACGAGAGTGCTTCTGGGCCCCAAGGCCACCAGTCGACCGGGTTGTCGGCATGTTGTAACAGATACGGGCTGGTTTCGTTGGCAAGCTTGTTCATCATTTAGCCTCGGTCGGGTGAATTCGTGGTCCCTCCCAGCCTAGGGTGTTGGCATGGAACTCAGATTGGATGGGAAGGTGGCCATCGTCACTGGAGGATCCCGAGGCATCGGTGAAGCCATCGCGACTTACTTCGCTGAGGCAGGAGCGAAGGTCATGATCACGTCGAGAAAGCCCGATGCCTTGGCTGAAGCTGCAAAAAAAATGCCGGGGGACGTCTCTTGGTTCGCAGCGAACGCTGGTGACCCGGAGGGCGCGGACGCTTGCATGTCGGAGACTCTTGATAGGCATGGCGCTATCGATATTCTGGTCAACAACGCGGCCGCCAACCCATATTTCGGCCCGATGATCGGCATCGACCTTGGAGCAGCTGACAAGACCGTTCAGGTGAACCAGCGCGGAGTCCTTGTGTGGGCTGCTGCGGCCTGGAAAGCGTACATGCACGAAAACGGCGGGAACGTGATCAACCTGGCCTCGATCGGTGGACTTTCCGTGGAACCCGGCATCGGCTACTACAACGTCACCAAGGCCGCAGTAATTCACATGACGCGACAGCTTGCTGCCGAGCTTGGGCCAAGGGTCCGGGTGAACGCAATTGCCCCTGGGCTCGTTAAAACTTATTTTGCGAAAGCGCTGTGGGAGCCTTTTGGGGATGCGATTGCTTCGAAGCTCCCGCTGAAAAGGCTCGGGGAGCCGGATGACATAGCCAAGGTTGCGCTGTTCCTTGCGAGTGAAGCTTCCGCTTGGATTACCGGGCAGACGGTAGTGGTCGACGGCGGTGCCATGGTGTCGGAGTCGGGAGGTCTCTTCTAGTCGGCGGTAAGTGTGGCGATAGTCGATGCCAGATCGTGGCGGGCGATTTTCCCGAGCGCAGTGCGGGGAATGTTCTCGACATAGAAAAGGGCTTTCGGAATTGCCCAAGGCTCCAGGTACTCTCGGGCAAAATCCCTTACCTCGTCAAGGGATGGACGTTGTGAGCCCGGCGCTGCGACAGCAAGGGCGATGATGCGCTCGCCCCACTCGGGGTCCGGCCTGGATCCGATTCCAACATCAGCGAAGCCAGGGAAGAGCTGTAGGATTCCTTCGACTCGGGCGGGCCAGACATTTTCTCCGCCCGTGATGATGAGCTCGGACTTCCTTCCGATGACGGTGAGCTTTCCTCCTTCCAAAAGGCCGGAGTCACCGGTATGGAGCCATCCGTCCGGGGCTTTTACGGGAGTGCCGTCCCGATAGTTGGATGCAACCATCGGGCCTCGCAGGAGAATCTCGGAGTCTTCGGTAATTGACACTTCCACCCCGGCAAGTGGCACACCGTTATAGACCACTCCGCTGGCCGTTTCGGTCATCCCATAGGTCGCGATGCAGTTGCTTGGGAGTGTTTCCGGTGGCTTTGAGCCTCCGACGAGCACTCTTTTGAATCCGTCAACGCAGTATCTCGACAGGTGGGTTGGAACCACGGAGATGAGGTTCGCTCCCTTGTAGACAAGCTCGTCAATCAATTCGGGAGAAAATGACGGCAATACGGTGAGCTTGGTCCCGGTCAGCAAGGACCTGAAAACCACCGAAAGTCCACCTACGTGGGACAGAGGCAAGCACGAAATCCACCAGTCTTCATCGGATCGCACCCCAAGGCGCTCGCTGGAAGCAGCTGCAGAGGAGAGCATTGCAGCGTGACTGATCGTTACTCCCTTGGGGTTGCCGGTAGAGCCGCTGGTGGGGACGACCAAGGCTGTGCCTTCTTCTGTAGGTAGCCCGTCGTTGAAGCTTTCGGTCCCGCCATCCTGGTCAACCAGCTCGGATGGCCTCATGGAGTTCACAATCGACTCGGAGACCTTTGATGGCAACCTCGGATCCAGCGGCAAGGCGGCGTCACCTTTGTCCCAGATCCGTTGAAGTTCCTCCACGAACCGGGGACCTGGTTGCATGTCCAGTGCGACGAGCCGACGCATCGGCAATTAGCCTAGTCGAATGGCAATTATGTCCAATCGTTGGGTTTTGGGGGCTAGGCCCCGGACGCTTCCCGCCGCCGTGGTTCCGGTTGCGGCCGGATCTGCGGTCGCCTCTTACTACGGTCGTTTCGTTCTCGACAGGGCGCTTTTGGCCCTTGGGGTGGCTTTGGCCATGCAAATCGGCGTCAACTACGCCAACGACTATTCGGACGGGGTAAAGGGGACCGACAAAGAGAGAGTTGGGCCGGTGAGGTTGGTGGCATCCGGCTTGGCATCTCCGTCGAGCGTGAAGAAGATGGCTTTTTTGTCTTTTGGAGTCGGCTCTGTTGCCGGATTAATACTTTCGCTGATGTCCGAGCCGTGGC
>DAIDIS010000213.1 GCA_027451785.1 Acidimicrobiales bacterium | reverse complement strand
CAGGTCGCCTGGGTCGAAATGAACGGCAAGAGCCCAATGATCCGGCTTGCTCCGATTCAGGTCTCAGGCCAGCTACGCGCCCGTCTTTGGCCAAATCTGACCGCCGTATTGACCAGCGCCACTCTCTCCACCAATACGTCTAGACAACTTGGAGTCGACGGGGATTTCCTGGATGTCGGCAGTCCGTTCGACTATCGGTCCACGTCCCTCCTCTACTGCGCAAAGCACCTGCCGGATCCCAGGAACGAGTCCTTCCCCGATGCATCGCACACGGAACTGAGGCGCCTGATCCTTGCGGCAAAGGGACGCACTCTCGCACTATTCACGTCCTGGAGGGCGATGCAGCAAGCCGCCGAGGCCCTACGGCCGCTCATCCCATTCAGGCTCTTGACCCAAGGTGATGGGCCGCAGCCGGCCCTAGCTCAAGCTTTCGTCACCGATAGAGCGAGTTGCCTTTTTGCAACAATGAGCTATTGGCAAGGTTTCGACATCCCGGGCGATGCACTTTCCCTGGTCGTTATCGACAAGCTCCCGTTCTCGAGGCCCGACGACCCGTTGGCTATGGCACGAAGAGAAGCCGCCGGGCCGAATGCCTTCCGCTTCGTAGACATCCCCAGAGTTGCAACTCTTCTGGCGCAAGGCGTCGGAAGACTGATCCGCACTTCCCAAGACAAGGGTGTAGTGGCGGTTTTGGACCAGAGACTTGCGACCGCTGGCTACCGGAGCGAAATTCTTTCCGACTTGCCGCCAATGAAACGGAGTATCTCCTTCGTGGAAGTCGAGGAGTTTCTGGCGAAGTGCTGAGGGCACCTCACCGGCATGTGGGCTATTTCGGGTTGTAGCCGAGCCTGTCCAATACATCGGTGCGGCCTTGCCATCCCTTTTCAACTCGCACGAACAGCTCAAGAAAGGCGCCATCCGGCATTTGCTTCCGAACGGCCGTCCCCACCTCTTTCAAGACCTGTCCGCCCTTACCCACCACAATCGGCTTCTGTGAGTCTCTTTCGACCAGGATCTCGCACCTGACTCTTGGCCAGTCGACTTCGGTAACTTGGCAGGCAACCGAGTGAGGAAGCTCTTCTCTCGTGCGCTTCAAGAGCTCCTCCCTGACCAATTCGGCTATCCACTCTTCATCTGAATAGTCACTGATCATGTCCTCCGGGAAGTACTCCGGACCCTCGGGCATTCGCCTGACTATCTCGTGTACCAGCTCGTCGACTCCCCTCCCCGTCCTCGACGAAACCGGGAAATATTCCGAGAACCCGAATTGTGAAGCCCGGGCCAACTGCCTGAGGATCTCGTCGTGGGGGGCACGGTCGATCTTGTTCAACACACATATCGAGCTTTTTGGGATTCGGGAAGCAACTGACTCGTCGCCTTTCCCAATCGGCTGTGTGGCGTCGACCACGAAGCAGACTACGTCGGCTCCAGGTATGGAGCCGCTTGCTGCCGAGTTCAACCTCTGCCCAAGCACAGTTTTCGGTTTGTGGAAACCGGGGGTGTCGACAAATACGACTTGGGCTCCGTCACTGTGAAGGATCCCCCTTACCGGGGTCCTGGTGGTGTTCTTGTGGCGCGAGGCGACTGTGACCTTTTCGCCGATGATCCGATTCAGGAGCGTCGACTTGCCTACTCCGGTCCGGCCCACGATGCTCACGAAGCCGGATCTCATTGCCGGCTTCCTGCTCATGTAGGCACTTCATTGCTGAAAGGGCTGAAACTGCCGAGGGGGGCGACTTTTCTCATCGGCGGGTCGCCGAGTCGGTAGCCTTGCGACCGTCGGCAATCTCATCCCGGCTGGTCGTTCCGTTCCCGGCCATCGTCGCGTCGTCCTCATTGTCGTTGTCGAGGGTGGATGGCACCGGTTCCGCCGAGGCATCATCCTCAGAAGCTTCCAGAGCACTTTCCTCACCGGACTCTTCCCCAGCAAGCTTTGTCACCCGGACGCGAACAATCCTGCGATCCTTAACCTTTTCGGCCACCAGCTTCAAGGAGTCGACCTCCAACTCCTCACCCTCATCGGGGATGTGATCAAGCTTGTCGAAGATGAGCCCGCCGATGCTGTCCCAGTCGCCGTCCGGTAGGTGTGCTCCCAGTAATTCGTTCAGCTCGTCGATTGGGGTCCGGGCATCGACGCTGTACTCGCCTGGTCCCAGCTTCTCGATTAGGTTTTCCTCTACGTCGAACTCGTCGGTAACTTCCCCGATAATCTCTTCGATCAAATCCTCAAGGGTTACCAGCCCGGCCGTCCCCCCATATTCATCAACCACTATCGCCATATGGAACTTCCCCGCCTGCATCTCGCGCATCAAAGATGACAACCTTTTAGTTTCGGGAACGAAATGCGGGTTTCTCGCTACCTCACCGACTTCGACCGCACCTTTGCCATCCCATTCGGCGCGCACTAGGTCCTTCGTAAAAACGATACCGACAACATCATCAATCCCACCCGCATATACAGGAACTCGGGAGTAGCCGGCAGCAATGGCAACACGGATCACGTCACCAACGTGCGCTGTAGAGTCGACCGCGAGCATGTCGGTGCGAGGGACCATAACCTCACGGACAACGGTGTCTCCGAACTCGAAAATCGAGTGAATCAGCTCTCGCTCCTCGGACTCAATCGACTCTTCTTCCATGGCCGCGTCAGCCATAGCCAGGAGCTCTTCCTCCGTAACGTAGGCGTGCTCCCTACCTCCCTTAGAGGGGGTAAGCAGATCCGACAGCCTGATCAAGCCGCTCGAAACAAGCCTCAATGGAAAGAAACGAACCAATGCCGTGACAATCGGCGCAGCAAAAAGGGCGGCTCTATCGGGATGGTGTACAGCCCAGTTCTTAGGCACGGCCTCTGCAATCACGAAGATGATAAGGATTTCGAACGCCGTAGCAACAGCGACGCCCCAACCGCCGAAGACATGGCCCGCCACCACG